>JBDRSD010000019.1:0-10438 GCA_043825215.1 Nanobdellota archaeon | reverse complement strand
TTGGAAACAAACAAGAGATGCAGTAACTGCCAATATGTCGCATAATTCAGAACAACACTTATTCAAAGATCTTTCAGCATTCTGGAAAAAACAACCTTTTAAGCATAATCTGCTCAATTATTTAAGTCCCTGACTATAGTTTCGTTTTAAGATTTCACTTTGTGAAATCTCCTATCTTTAATTGTCCTTTCAACTCAGTCGGACATCCATAAATATCATATTCAAAGACATCTTTACCTTGCTGTTCTTGAATGTATCTCTTAACTTGCTCTTGTGAAACATGACCCGCAGAGCCGCAGTAATAACCTCTTGCCCAGAGATTGTCAAATCCTTTGCCGAAGTGCTGTTTATATCCAAGATACCTTAATTCAGGAAAGCATCGTCTTAATTGAATTGATGTGTTGCCTTTCAGCTTATGGATTATCTTGAATGGCGTTACTGTCGGCTTTGCACCTACGAATAGATGCAAGTGGTCAGGCATAATCTCTAATGCGAGATTGTTTATGCTCATTTCTTGGCATTGTCCTTCAATAATTGCTTTCAGAACTTCAATAACCTTTCCAGTTAATATTGGCTTCCTGTATTTTGGAATCCAGATAATGTGGTAATTGATGTTGTATTTGCAATGGTGAGATGTCCTCACAGTTGCGATTTTACTCTCGATTTTGTGCACTTCTGGATTAAAGTGCGGATATAGTTTTTTAGTCATAGCGACCACCTCATGTTGAAGGTGGTTGCTTGTAGTAGTTGGGGTTCTCGTTTAGCGAACCATACATTAAACTTTTAGCTGATTAGCGACCTCTGTAAGAGGGAAAAGTTTAAGTTAAATGGTTTGCGTGAGAAACCCCCAGCTTTAGCTGGATTTATTTTGGGAGTATGTCATTTGACTCAGTTGCCCCATTAATCGGATATTGTTCTAAAGAAAAGCTAAGAAGATATGCTAAAAAATATAACAGGAAAATTGAGGATTTTGTAAAGACACTATGAAAGAATTGATTGATTATCTGTCAGGACGATTGAACAACGCCAACAAACAACTGCTGGAAAAGGACATTATCTTACACAGAATTCTCCTAAGGCTGATGCAGACCCAGTTTAGGAGAGAATTTGCCTTTAAAGGGGGAACATGCCTCACCAAATGCTATTTTGGCTATTTCAGGTTTTCTGAAGACATAGACTTCACTTACATAAATCAAGAAGAGTTCAAAGGTAAGAGCCAAAAAGAGGTGAGGAGACTATTGTCTTCCAAGATTGATTCTATTCTTGAGCTGCTGGAGAAAATGGCAAAAGAGCTCAACTTGGATTTCAATAAAGAGAAGGCACACAAGAGGTATGTCGAATTAGGAGGCAGCAACAAGTTTGCCACATTCAAATTATGGTATGAATCAGATATACTGAAAAAAGAGCAGTTTGTCAAAGTACAGATTAATTTCGTAGAGCTTTTCACAAGCAGAATTATTGAAAACACGGCAAAAAGCCTATATGCAGCCATTCCTGAAAAGGAGATGAGATTGCTTTATCCAGGGTATGAAGATATTATTCAGGAGGTAAAAGTAAGGTCATACTCCTTGACTGAGATTCTCTTTGAGAAAATAAGAGCGATTCTCACAAGAAGAAGCATTAAAGCCAGGGATTTTATCGATGTTTATCTTATACAGAGGAGGGTCAAAGCAGACCTTGCAAGAGAGGAGATAAAAATCCTCAAGAAAATCAGGTTCATGCTTCAATACGACAAGTATCTTCAAAACCTTTCGGCAATGAAGCTAGAGGAAGTGGTCTTAGGGGACGAAGAAAAGTTGCTTCTCGAGCCGCTGGATGAAGGCTTAAGGGAATTCCTTCCCGAGTTTTCAAAATACCTGAAAGCGCTTGAAAAGAAGCTCCAGAAGCAGAAATGACTGGATTGTGGGAAATTATGTATTTGATATCGACTTCAGATGAATGTCGTCGTAGAGTTCCCTGATCAGGTTGTAGAGGATTGATTTCTCGTCTGCTGAGATGGCAGATTCGGCATATTTGCTCCTGATCTCGTTGTAGGTTGCCTTGGCTTCAAGGATCTTCCCTTTGGAGAGCTTGTTCTTGCAGTCTTCGATCAATGCATAGATGTCTTTGTAGAGTGCCTTTTCAAGTTCGTGCTCTTCGACGATGTCCTGCGTGAAGTCTGGATGTCCAGTCGATTCTGGGTTGATGTCCATGAGTTTCGCCTTGATGTAGCGCTGGAATCCTTCGCGCTCAAGCGCCTCTTTTTGCTTCCTGATGTTGATCTCGACCTGTTCGAGGTTCGTGTCTATCTTTCTGATCTCGTCAAGGTCTGTCCTGATCTGCATCTTCTGCTCCTCGACGATCGCTTTTATCCTTGCCTCTTGCTTGGTCAGTTCGTTTCGCAGGGCGAGGATCTCTGCTTTTTCTTTTTGGGTGGTCTCTCGCATCGTGTTGAAGCGTGCGATCTCTTTTTCCTTGATGCCTGCAAAGTCAGCCCTTTCTTTGGCGAGCTTGTCGGAGAGGAGGAAGTATTGCTGCTTGATCTTGTCTGCGTATGCCTTCTGCTGGCTTTCCAGGGCTTTTCTCTTGGAGATGATTTCTTTCTCGAGGTTTTTTTTCTCGCGTGCCATCTCTGCAATCTCTTTTCGTGCCTGTGCGAGATTCGCATCTTTCTCTTTTTTGAACTTCTTCATGTCTTCTGCAAGCTGCTTTTGCTGTGATTCTTGCTCGAAACGCTCTGCTTCGACCCTTTGCTTGAGCCGTTCCACCTTTTCTATCTCTGCGAATATCTCCAGGTCCTGTCTTTTTTTCAGGCGGATGAATTCATCCTGTTCTTTTCTTAGCGCTGCTGCCTTATCGTCGTATTCTTTGGCGATCTGCCTGACCCGTTCTGCGATGATTGCTTCCTGGTCTTTTTTGAGGGCGTCGACTTCTGCTTTCTTCTTGGAGAGGGCTTCACGCTCCTGGCGTATGTTGTCCTTATGCATCCTGTGCAGCTCCTTGTCCTTGAGAAGCTGGGCATAGTTGACTTCGAGGTCCTGCCGTTCCTTTGCGATGCGGTCCTTGAATTCCTGCAGTGCAGAATCGAGGAGGGATGTGATCTCTTCATCTACTTGCGCAGGATTCTTTTTTGCCCGTTCAGATTCGATGAATCTGCGCAGCCATGCCTCGATATCCTTTCCAGATGTGATAGCGATCGTGTTCAGGTCTACCTTGTTGACTGATTCTATGGTCTTGAGGAGTTTTATCATGGATGCGAGGTCTGTTGCCTTGTGCATCTTGAAGAAGAGCTTGGTGTCGATGTTTTTTCCCTGTGGCTTTTTGAGCTTTGTCTTGGCATATGGTGTTTTGACGATCTCTTTGAGAGCTTGTTCCAGCGAATCCACGTATGCGTCTATTGTCTCCTGGATCTTCGTGTATTGGCCTTGGTCGAGGCTTTCCGCTTCCTTGCCGCTAGTCAGCGCTGCAGGCGGTGGGAGTTCTAGCGTCTCCTGTAATGCGTCTTCTCGGTCCTTGAAATCAGCAAAGGGATCTTTGGCTGATTCCTGCGGTGTGGTAATCTTGTCCAGGACGAGTTTTCCGTTTACCACTGTTCCTGTCATGCCCAGGATGCCATCATCTGTCCAGTCGATTGATGGTAACGTTTTCGGCTGTTCTGTTTCCTCAGGTGTTTTGTCCATTTCTGGCCGGAGCAGGTCAGCGATGGTGGGAAGTTCAGGATCCTTTGGTGGCTCTGATGCCTTTTTCTCGTCTTTATTCTTGAAGAATGATTTGAGGAAGCCTGGCTTTGGTTTTTCTGGCAGGGGAGTAGAGTTTTCTGTCTCGTCAGGGATGTTGATCTCGATGGGTGTGAATTCTTCCTTCTCGGCGGATTCGAGTGCTGCAAGTATTGGCTTTTCCTGTTGCACGTCCTCCGGGACGATGAATTCGTCTTCCATGCCGAGCTTTTTTTTGAGACGGTCCAGTTCTTCCATGTGTGCATCGTAGAACTCGTCAACTTTTGGCGGGGGGAGAAGCTCCTCTTCCATGTGCGTGGGTTCTGGAGGGGCTTCTGGCTCATCAAGGAATGTTGGTTGAAGTTCTGGTGCAGGAATTGGTGGCTTGGGTTTTTGAGTGGTTGGTTTTGGCAGGGTAGCTGTTGTTTCTCGCAGGGGCGGGATAACAGGAGGAGTTGGAGAGGGTGTTGCCATATCTGAGAAGTTCGGAGCCTTTTGCCTTGGCTTTTCCTTTTTTTTGAATAGCTTATTTATGAAGTTCTCTTTTTTTGGTGGCGGTAATGGGACGTCGTCTTGTGGAGTTTCTGCCTTGCCAAGAACCGGTGCTTCAGGAGGTTCTATATCAATATCATCCATGACGTTCCTCACCCCTTTTCTTCTCTCTTCAAAAGAGGGATGATATAAAAACCTTTCGTTACGATTGATAAATGGATATATCTTTCATGCAGGTTTTTTCTCCTCATGAACCGGTCCTTTCGTTTGCGCAGAGATTATCCAAATCTTTATAAACAAGAACAGCAGAGAAAATCCTGATGATATCGCAAAAGGAGCTTGAGGATCTTGGCATGTACCTGAACAAGACGACAGCAAGCCTCCTATTGATCGAGGATGAGTCGAACAGGATCCTGTCAGCGATCATTGATCGTGATGATGATCTCAGCGCAGAAAAGGGCTTCTTCTATCGGAACACCAAGAGGATCAGGCAGGATATCCTCCACCTCCAGGCAGAACTGCAAGAGTGCAATACAAAGCTCTTGAGGCTTGCAGGCCTGTTCAAAGGCACGCTCAAGAAGGAGAAATTCTCCCGTTTTGCCGACTCGATAGATGCGATGCCGCTCGAATTCTTTCTGACAAAGGGAGAAGTGGATGTGCTTCTCGCAGAGAAGGAGTAATTGTTTCTTATTTTGCAGTTAAGACAAAAATTTTTATAACGTCTTCCTTCTTGTTGCTGTATGGGATTGATTGGGCCTGGGACACGCAAGTCGAATTTCTTTGAAAAGGTGATTCTTATCGTAGGTCTCGGCATCATCCTACTGGGGCTGCACTTCATCAACAGCGTGTATTCCAAGGGGCTCTCAGACTTGTGGGGGCTTGTGCAAAGCGTCTTTCTCTGGCTGATTTTGATCGTCATGGTCGTGCAGCTCGCGACAGAGGAGGATGTGAAGGAGGAGCTTTCGGTCATCATGCGCCAGCAGGTGGAGGAGATGCACCTTATTAAGGAAGAGATCCTGCTGATAAAAGAGGAGTATAAACTCGTGAAGCAGATCAATACTGACCAGCACGCAGAACTGAAGATGATCAGAAAAGAGCTTGAGACGCACAAGTACAGGTGATTATTTCTTATCGACAGTAAACAACCGGTCGTCATCGACACTGAAGAATCCGAGCCGTGCTCCGCAGTCGAGCCAGCCGTGTGCATAGTTGAGTGCGCCATAAGACAGGACAAGGTCTCCTTCTTTTCTGAAGTGGTGTGCGTCTGAGACGTATCGTTCTGCCATGTCAATGCAGATGGTCGCTTCTTCTTTTCGCTTCTGTGGTGCCTGTTTTGCGATTGCGAACGCTTCTTCTGTTATGGCGAAGTATTTGTCAAGGAGTGCGGCTGTGATTGTGTCGTTCATGTTGGGCATCCTAACCAGTTTCTATGACAAGCTTCTTTTTGCCTTCAGGATAGATCCGCACTTCTTCTCCTTTCTTAAGACCTGCAAATTCGGCAAGCCTTTTTGAGATCTTGACATCGATGGAGTTTCCCACCTTGCCGATTTTTGTCTTTGCTTCAAGCCCAAAAAGCCCTTTTTTCTTTGCAATAGTGTCGATCTTGTCAGAGGACTCTTCGGTGAAAAAGATCTCATTGCAGGCAGGACATGTTTCTGCATCGAAGGTACCAAGCCTGATGCCATACATTGAGAATGGCATCTTTTTGTGTTCCAGGTTTCCTTTTCCGCACACATAGCATTTCATCGTATCATCACCGTTTTTATGATATAGCGTTCTCCTCGCACATTGTATGCCACTCGGATGTATCCAAATGATGCGAGCAGGCCATCAGTTTGTTTGGTCTTTGATCCCTTGATTATGCAATCAATGACCTGTTGTTTGCTTACCCCTCGTTTGACCATCTGTTCTTTGGCATGATAGGTAAAAACAAGGCGCATGTTATAATGAGTTATAACGAGTATATAAATGTTCTGTTTTCCATACAACGAAAAGAAATTATGCAGTCCATCCCGGCACCTCGTGGAAGTCTTTATAGACTGCTATTCCGTATTTTTGGATGTAGTTCTGGAGCTTTGTCGTGAAGAGGTGGTGCTTGTCTCTTGTCAGGACGCTTGAGAGCGTCTGGATGGCTACCGCCATGAGCACAGCGTCTGACGGGTCTGGCACATCAGAGAACAGGACAGGATCAATCGTGCGGATGTAGTCTTCTTCCAGTCTCCTGTTTCCCGGATGCACAGGGATGCCGACGATGATGAGATCTTGGTTGTGGTGCAGGAGTTTCCTCAGGGCTTCTCGGACATGTTCATCTATCTTGTGCCTGATGTGGTCGAGCTCATCGACGTTAAACGATGTCAGGCCGACAGGGTACTGTTCCATGAGCCGTATGAGGTCTTTTTCTTTCCTGTTCTGGAGGGCATGCACGAGAAAGCAGGTGTCGAGCAGGATAGTTTGCTCCCGAAGACGCAGGTCTTGTGGTTGTACGTGTGGTAGGTTGGCGAATAGTTCTTTCATAGTATGCAAAGTTCATTCAGAGCATTTAAATCTTACCTAATCTTATTCACCCCCGCACAATAGTAAAATATTTAAAGGGGTGCAATGCCACTCCTCTTATACAATTGCCAAAACAAATGTTGGACATGGCTTTATCCCTTGAAGTCATTCAGAAGGAAGGTGAGAATACCGTATCTTTTGCCAAGAGGATCGTCACAGAATACATGAAACAGTATGGTGATTCAGTTGGTGCGGTAGAACTCATGACAGGCCTTCAGCATGAAGAGTGGGATGATGATATGCAGAGAATCGCTTTCAGCCTGCAGAGGGCATACAATCAGGAGAAGGCGGAATTCTTGGAGCTTGTTGGCGATACGCATATGGAAACAAGCTGGAATAAGCTTGAGAACATATTGATGGGTAACCGATTTGAAAAGGTATCTTCCTATATGTTCAATGATCACAATGGCAGTGATGAATTCGCTATCTGGGCTAGACGGGAAAAAGGTTTTTTGTTGCTTGCCGAATCATATGGCACAGGTGTGAATCGTGTAAATCTGCATTATGAATTGCCTGTGGGAAACGATGATGCACTTTCTCAGATGGTCTTTTTTCAGGTTCTCGAGGGGACATTAAACGGGCCTTGCTTTGATGAGTCTGATGCTCATGTTGCACAGTATGTGAGTATTGATGGCAGGGAAGGGCTGGTTGGACACATCCAGAAGATTGAAGGTGCAGGAATTTCTCCGAATGTACCATGGCGGTTCTATCCTGATCATTTCTTATGGCTGTGCGATTTTAGTGAAGAGAAGCAGAAGGATTATGATTCTAAGGAGATACGCAAGAGAAAGCTCTCTGCTCTTCCAGATGATATCAAGGAGATGATCGGATACCGATAAATTTTTAATTCTCGCTCTAGAAATGCATTGGTATGAAGCTTTCCATCCTGAAAGGATTGAGTTTCGGCCTGACATCAGGCATCATCACAACCCTCGGCCTTATCGTCGGTCTTGATTCGACCACGCATAATAAGCTGGTTGTCCTGGGCGGCATTTTAACGATTGCCATAGCTGATGCCATGTCTGACGCCTTGGGCATGCACGTCTCCCAAGAATCAGAGAATAAGCATTCCACACTTGCCGTGTGGGAATCAACGGTTGTGACATTCTTTACAAAGTTTTTCTTCGCCCTCTCGTTTGCTGTGCCCATCCTCCTGTTTCCTTTGGCGACAGCAGTGATTATAAGCGTGGTGTATGGGCTCTTGCTCATCGCGTCTTTCAGCTATTATCTGGCAAAGAAGAACAAGGAACCTGCTGCAAAGGTGATACTTGAGCATGTGGGAATCGCGATCGTTGTTGTCATCATCACGCATTATGTAGGCCACGCAGTTGCATTTCTTACATAGCAGGATTGTTCAGAGAAGTTATTGCTTGTCCATTTTCGGATAGGTTCCTGGCATCATGAAGACGTGCTCGAGTTTCACAGCGACTCCTGTCGGGTATTTTTGCATGTCGGTTGTTGACATCTTGGCTTTTCCAAGTCCGATGAGCTCTTCCTTGAGTGTCATGACTGCAATAGGGGTATCGAATGCGATCTTGTCAGTGATTTTGGCAATCCCTGGCAGTTTGAGTGTTGCGCCGTGGCAGAGGGAGTCAACAGTTGAGTCGAGCACCCAGACCTTTTGCATGTTGACGACTGCTGTCTCGACTGGGAGGATGAGTTTTTTGAGTGGTTCGTCTTTTTTTTCTTGCTTGAAATAATAGTAGGCGTCGGCAAGGTCTTGCATGGCGTGGGACTGGTCTTCTGTGAATGGTCCTGCGCGGGTGCGCCGAAGTTCTGCCATGTGGGCTCCGCAGCCAAGGGTCTGGCCAAGGTCGTGGATGAGCTTCCTGATGTAGGTTCCTGCCTCGACGCTTGTCCGAAAGAGGGCATCCTGGCCAACGATGTCTATGAGTTCGAGTTCGTAGATGCTTCTTTCCCGCCATTGGCGCTTTACTGCGGATTTGACTGGGGGCATCTGCTTAATTTTGCCGATGTAGTCGTTGAATGCCTTGATGAGTGTTCCTCTGGGCACATCTGCATGGAGGTGCATGAGTGCGATGTATTCTTTTCCCTGGGGAAGAAGTGCGGAGACGATGCGTGTGCCGCGTCCGAGGGCGACGGGCAAAACGCCGGTGACCTTGGGATCGAGGGTTCCAGAGTGCCCTGTCTTTTTCAGGTGGAGCATTCCCTTGACGTATGCTGATACCTGGTGGCTTGTCGGGCCTGATGGCTTGTCGATGATGACAATGCCATACTGCAAGAGTTCGAGAGCTGTGCGATCGTTTGGGTTCTTGCCAAATCCTGATGGCTTGTCTTTTCGAAGCTCGATGAAGGTCATGTATTGGTCCGAAGGAAGAGCGGTTTTTTAAATGTGATGATTATGGCGTCGAGCAAAACCAGCTATCGCTGTGAGCAGTCAGCAGCGCTCTGTTAGGGACTGTCAAAAAATTAATATACCAAAAGATTAATATATTAGTAGTTTCAGAAATGGTGCATGGCACAGAACCAGATCTTGCGGCGATATAATCTTCTTGAGCCATTTTTTACTGAAAAAACACGTCGCTTCTTTGCAGCAGCCGAAGCTAAATCGATTGGACGGGGAGGAATCGCGATTGTCGCGCCCATTGTCAAACTTGAACGGCACACAATCAGTCGTGGAATCAAAGAACTTGAGAAAAAACCTATCGCAACAGATCGTATACGACGATCAGGTGCCGGGAGAAAAAAAGCCACAGTACACGATACAGGACTACAGTCTGCATTAGAATCGCTCGTGGAACCTGCAACACGCGGCGATCCAGAATCACCATTGCGATACATCTCAAAAAGCACTCGTCACCTGGCCAAGGAGCTTAATGCACGACACCACCACGTAAGCCATCAAACAATTGCAAGCATTCTCAAATCCCAAAACTACAGCCTCCAAGCAAACGCTAAAATACGCGAAGGAAAACAACATCCAGACCGCAATGCACAATTCGAGTTCATAAATGACGATGTGAAAAAACAGTCACGACGCCACGAGCCAGTCATTAGCGTAGACACGAAAAAGAAAGAACTCGTCGGTGATTTCAAAAACCACGGTCGTGAATGGCATCTTAAAGGAGAGCCAACAGAAGTGCGCACACATGATTTCGAAGATCCCAAACTTGGCAAGGCAGTCCCGTTTGGAGTGTTTGATCTCGTGCAAAACAAAGGATGGGTCAATGTCGGAATCGATCACGACACCGCAGCATTTGCGGTCGAGAGCATCAGGCAATGGTGGCTGCGGCTCGGCGCTGCAATCTATCCGCACGCAACAACACTCACCATCACCGCAGACAGCGGCGGAAGCAACAGCTACCGTGCACGCCTCTGGAAATACGAGCTGCAACGATTCGCCAACGAAACAGAACTCAAAATTCGAGTCAGACACTTCCCACCAGGCACAAGCAAATGGAACAAGATCGAGCACAGACTCTTCAGTTTCATCAGCAAGAACTGGCGCGCAACACCACTGCGCACTCTCGCAACCATCATCAATCTCATCGGCTCGACGACAACAACGACAGGACTCAAAGTCTACGCTCGCCTCGACACAAAAAAATATCCCAAAGGAGTAAAAATCAGCGACAATCAATTCGCAACAATAAACCTATTCCCAGAAAAATTTCACGGCGAATGGAATTACACAATCAAACCAACAAAATAGGAGCAATTATTTTTTGACAGTCCCT
>JBDRSD010000018.1:0-23153 GCA_043825215.1 Nanobdellota archaeon | reverse complement strand
AGCACCCGAAGAATGCTCAGCACGAGAACTATTCGATAATCGTACGGTTTCCTTCCTCGTCCAGTATGCGTCATTGCTGGTAGGATTAGCGCGCAGGAGAGAAGCACTCTAAGCGCTTTTTCCAATAGGACTCGATTGCGAATCGAGTCAATCTGTGGGTTGAGCCGAATATTCGGCTTGCCCATAGATTTTCATCCTAGAAACAAGACTTTATTTAATTATTGGATGAAGCCCTTATTTCTTTTTCCTCTTCCGGTTTTGAGGCTTTCTTGCTATGGATGTGGATGGATTCCTGATGATGGATGAGATGATGCTGATGGGTGAACGCGAACAGAACTAGTGCTGCAAAGAGTGTCTGGAGGAGCGCTCTCAGACCGATGATTTCCCACCCGTTCAAGATCTTGATGAAGGCCAGGATCTCACTGATGAAGAAGACGATCGTGCTTGCGATGAGAAGCTCCCACGGCTTTCGGTCATGGTGCTTTTGGGATTTTTTCAGGAAGAGGAATGCGAAATAGATGATGAACACTGATATGAACAGGTTGGCAGTCTCAAGTGTTCCGACAAAGAATTGCACGCTGTCCATCACTCATAACTGTATAGCTTTCATTTATAAAGTTTTCTGTCATTCTAATCCTGTGTTGATTAGTGACATATGCCCTGATACTCCATACTGTCATTATAATCCCAAAAAACATATAAATAGGGGAAAGAAGCAATCCTTTATGAAAAAAAGAAATATGAAATGCGGACATGGAATGAAATGCGGATCTGGAGGGGCAATCTATGGTCTTGGATTCCTCGGTGCAGTAATCTATTACCTCTCCACTGCAACAGGATTTTGGATGGGCGTCCTTGGGTTCCTCAAGGCAATCGTCTGGCCGGTCTTCCTTGTTTATGGCTTGATGAAATTTTTAGGAATGTAAAGTAACTCCGGTTTGAAAAAGTCGGTTTTGACGCTACAAATTATACTTTATTGTTTCTGACGAGATTGCAGCCGTTTTCTGTTAGCAGTTAGCTGGTTGCGGATCCCTTATTAAAATGCTGGGCCCACCCGGACATTCGATAACCACAATCATGGTGTATTCTCGAACCGGGGATCTACTCCGTGTAAGGGAGTTGTCATCTGTGGAAACAGGGGTAGACACCGGTCAGCTGTAGGCTGCGTTCGGTTCCCTTGTCATAGCCACTAGACCATGGGCCCGCTATTCTCCATGATTTCAGCATGGTTTAAAAATATTTGCCCAAGAAATGACGAGAAACCACTTTTGTTTCGTCACCATTTCATGATAGTATTTTAAGCAAAGGTATAAATAGTGTTTCAAATTTATTATCACTTCCATGAGTAAACGCTTTGAACGATATGTTGAAGAGGATCCACTATTACCGTACATGAATTGGATCGTTAGATTATTGAACAATCAAGTCTCTACCAGCGCAGCCGCAAGAAAATTAAAAACACCCCCGCGTGTACGGTTCGCCAGCATTTCCCATTATAGCGTGACTGACATACCCTACGAAGCATATTTTGGCATTCTTACTGAAAACCAAGGGGAAACCCGGGAAAATCTTCGTCTCTCCTACGGAAAGATACTCATGCGCGTACTGGTAGGCTCGGGCTATGGAGGTTGCGGGGAATATTACCGCTTTGATGATGCTCCTCCCGCGCAAATGATCAAAACACCGAAGGATATCGAAGGATTACGAAGAATTTTACAGATGAACGCAAGCAAGGCATTTGTCAAGGCAGAGCGCGATTACTTACTCAGATTGACAAAAGGTGCATTCATCCCTAGCAAGAGTTCCCAAACCCCTGATTTAGACCTTGAAATGGTCATACTAAAAGAGACTGAACCGACATATTTATTGGATCTTGAGAAAGAAAAGGGGGACGTCAATCTATCTAAAATTATCGACAATATCACGAAAGCTTCAGGTCTTCTAAGCATTATCGAGGTTGACGGAAAACAAGTCATGGTCGAAAATGCCAGGGCAAAGCTGCAACTCAAGGAAGTGACAAGAAGATATGTTAATTCCCAAGGATCGACAATCAAGGACTTTCGCAAGGAATATTATGTCAAATGTGAAGTGACCATAGTCGATGAGAAGAACAGAAAGGTACCATTGGCAAATTCCTTCGTTGTCCCAGAATTATCACAAGTCACTGAAAAACGCATCATGACACTTGCAAATGGCCTAAAGAGTGCTGCAGAACGGGCGTATCATTCAAAAATCCTTAGACCAGACGATTATATCTGCATGCTTGGCCCAGATGCAATGGCTGTATTCATCCACGAAATGGTCGCCCATTCTTGCGACACGAGAACCATACAAGAGGGTTGGCGATCAAAAGGATATACGAACTTCGGACAAAAAATTGGACCTTCAGAACTCTCCATCAAAATGATATCCTATATTAAGAATAGAGATGGATCATATGTTCTCGGATCAAGGGAAGTAGATGCTGAAGGAGTAAAACGGACCTTTAGCGTCAATGGCCGCGATAGAAAATGGGGATACCTCATCCATAACGGAGTATTAGTCGACTTTATCGCAGATCGCGCAGGAGCTGCAATGGCAGAACTTCTTATAGGAAATCAGGGTTCAGGCCAAAAACCCAACATTAGCATGGGGAATGCATATGTTGATCTTACCGGTGACATGGATTATGATTATGATTCTGAAAAAAACAAGGACATTCTCCTCGTTAAAACTCCAGGTCCCAGACAACCAATATTAGAAGTGATTTGGAAGGGAGAACACCTTCTTGACTCAGAATATGATGCTTTCACATACCTAAAAGACCTTTGCAAGACCACAGGAAAACAAGGCATTTTCATAGAAAATGCTACGTGGGGGGAAACCCTGCCAGATGGATCTTTTATCCTTGAGCCGTTGGAAGGATTCCTTGTCAAACCTTCTACTGATGATATCTATGAAATCCCTGTTAAGATGATCCACATCATTGGCGGATCACATACTTCATTTGAAAATATTCAAGCAATGTATAATCCTGCCAAAATGAACAGTTTTTTCTGTGGAGATAATGAGAGTGGAGAGATTGCAACAAGCATCCGATGTGGAGGAGGAATCATAACCAACCTTGACTTCTCGAGCCTTGAGGTCGATCGATCATCAGCGCACCTCAAATTCAAGCCAATTCCAAAAAAATAGAACCAAAAGATTTATAAACCAGTATACGAATTAATATACGATGGACCAGATTCTATCAAACCCGCGGGAAAAGACCAGTGAGAAGATATTCTCGATCCTCTTCACAAAGGACGAACTCACCTGGCAGAACATCATCTACGACATGATAGACTCCCATGAGATCGATGCGTGGGACGTGGACATCAGCCTTCTCGCCAAGAAATTCATCCAGAAAGTACGCCACCTTCATGAGATGGACTTTCGGATCAGCGGAAAAGTCATCCTCGCGGCGGCAATCCTGCTCAAGATCAAGTCCAACAAACTTATCGACGAAGACATCGCAGCCCTTGACAACATCATAAACAGCCATGATGAGGATATTGACCTTTTCGATGAGCTCGACAGCATGGATCCTTCTCTCACTGCCCTTTCCGACAGGCCCAAGATATTTCCCAGGACACCGCAACCCAGGAAGAGAAAAGTCTCTGTCTACGACCTTGTCCGCGCGCTCGAGAAAGCGCTTGAAGTCGAAAAGCGAAGGAAGCGCTGGATCGTGCAGGCGCCGCCAGTGCACGTCCCAAAGAAAGCCAAGGATATCTCCCTTGTCATATCCGACGTGTATGACAAAATACTTCATCATTTCAAGAAAAACGCACAGACAGAACTCACCTTCACCCAGCTCATCCCCTCCCAGACCAAAGAAGACAAGGTCTTAACCTTTATCCCTCTCCTCCACCTCGAGACCCAGCGAAAGGTCGACATGAGTCAGGAAGAGCACTTCGGAGAGATATTAATCCAGCTTCCCAAAAAGGCAGCATAACACGTTCTCTACAGATTAAGGCATTTGAAAAACAAACTCATAAATAAATCATTGGCAAAACAATCACTTGCATCTGCCGTCAATGCAGGATAATCCCAGGAGGGCATTGCAGTTCACATAATTGTACTCAGGATTCCCATCCTGACAGAACCATTCCTTCAGGATAAAGCCATTGATGCATACATCATTATGCCTTGACGAGCGGGCAGCTGTTGCGACATACCCCTTTTCACGGTAATTCTTCCCGTTGTCTGAATCCATGCATCCAGGTTCAGGAATAACAGGCTCTGAAAGCTGGTACGCATCTCCAGCCACATTCTCCTGTACTGTAACCTTAGTCCTATCTGTCGTCAATGCAAGAATAGTCAGCGAGACGATAAGAACAATAGTGACAATCGCTCCGATAGTGAGGATAAACATAGAATCCGCAGAAGGCTCCTTTCCCACTCTTTTTTTCTTTGCCAATACAACCACCAAACCTCTCTGTTGCACGTGGTCTTTAAATATTTTGCGTATATTATGAACTGTTGAGGGCTAAACACTGCCAGAAAACCTATTTCTTCAAAGAAAGCAATTCAAGAATGCCTTCTGCAAGAGCCATCACATCGTCCTCAGTATTATAGACGTGGAGGGAGGCACGGACAGAACCCTCTAATTTCCTCGCATTGAACCACGAGTGCACGCAATGCGCCCCGCTTCGTACCATGACATTCCTCGACTCATCAAGCATGATCGCGGCATCATGAGGATTCATGCCAGGTATGATGAAATTGAATATTGCCCCCCGCGATTTCGGATCATACGGGCCAATCAGGCTGATTTTGCCTTCTTCGAGCGGCTTTTTAAGGAGCTCAGTCAGTTTCTGGTTCAGGCAGAACACGTGCTTTTCCACATTCTCCATCCCAATTGCTGTGAGGTACCTGCACGCCTCGCCAAGGCCAATGATGCCTGCATAATGCTGCAAGCCCCCTTCAAGCATATGGGGAAGCTCTTCCGGAGTAAAACCCTCGTAGGTGGAATCAATCACCGTCTCCCCGCCAATGCAGAGCGGGGAGAGCAGCTCAAGCGCTTCCTTTTTTCCATACAGGACACCTATTCCTGACGGGCCGCACATCTTATGGCCTGAAAATGCCAAGAAATCGCAGTCCAGCTTCCTGACATCAGTCGGGAAGTGAGGAACATATTGTGCGCCATCAAATAGAACCTTGATACCCCTGCTCCTGCATTCGTTGGCAATGTCTTTTGCAGGGATTGTTACCCCATCCAGGTTTGCTGTCAGGCCGAGAGCGGCAAGCTTCACATTCGGCTTTAAGGCACTCTTGAAATTATCCATGTTGAAAGTGCCGTCATCATTTGTCTTGACGACGATGTGGCTGATGCCTTTCTCCTTGAGGACCTGCCAAGGAAGCAGATTTGAATTATGCTCCTTATCTAGAGTTATGACAGCATCTCCTTTTTGGAAAGGGAAGGATTTAGCGACAAGGTTGATAGCTTCTGTCGTGTTCTTCGTGAAAATGATCTCTTCAGGCTTTCTTGCGTTGATGAACTTTCGCACAGCTTCCCTTGCTTTTTCGACTTCTTCAGTCACCTGGTTTCCCCAGCGGTGATGGCTGCGTCCTGCACACGCAGGATACTTCTCATAATACTCATTCTCCTTTGCTATGACCTGCTTAGGCCTCAGGCTCATGCACGAAGAATCCAAGTAATGCACGGGTCTTTTCGAGTACTCCTGTAATAGGATCGGAAAGTCTGAACGTACCTTGTCTAAATTGAAACCCATAGCGGGTATGAGCAAGGGGAGATTAATAAAGGTTATGGATGAACTGGTCTTATTGTGCCATTGTAGAAAACGGCATCCTCCTTCTTGGCGGCAGACGGATTTGCTTCGCAAATCCTATTTGACACCCCGAAGGGGGCACAATGCAAATCTCCGATTTGCATTGTGCATGTGAACCTTTGGTTCACATTGCAACCCCCGTCAAATCTGCGCCAAGGAGGATGCCTAACGCTAAACGATAGCATATTTTTCAGATAGATTTCTTAGAATAATAGAGAACAGACTATTCGAGTAATCGTACCTTCCCGTTCTCTTCCAGGAGATAGCCCAGGCGGATCATGGCATCAAAGACATCCTCACCATACCTCTCGATAAGGTCAACCGCATCGACAGTGCCCCTGACCTTCACATAACTTACGGCTTCTGCGTACTTCTTGTCTGTCTCTTCTTTCTCAATTTCTGCCTTTCCATTCTTGATTGCCACTTTCTTCCTCTTTTCCTTCTCTTCTTTATACAGGACAGTGGGTTCCTTCACCATCTTTCCCTTCTTCGCAAGCCTCTCCTCGACATAATTGATGTGCTTGCAGATGCCGCCAATCTTTGCCATCCTGAATCGCCATTCCGGGCACGAACATGTCTTTTTTTCCACATTCACAAAATACCACGTCCCAGGATGCGATTCTGATTCGATCTTATAGGTTGTTTTCAGTTTGATCATGCGCATACACCTACATAAATAACTGAAGTATTAATAATTTGCGAGAAGATGTGGCCAGTCGAAAGATCCCTCCACACCTGATCTCGCGTGGTTATGACTCTTTTCACCTTATCTAACCCATTTCTGAAAGATTCCGGAAAGCTTCCGCCGATTTTCCGGGAACATTTAAATACACCTAAAATAATATATCTTTTATGGAACTCACCTTTCTTGAGGGGCTTGGACTGACCAGTAACGAGATAAAAGTATATACATGCATTGCCCAGCAGGGTCAACTCGGCCCGACTGAAATTGCAAAGAACACTAAGCTGCACCGCCCAAATGTCTATGATGCTCTCGCCCGTCTTGTCGACAAAGGGTTCCTCTCACAGGTCATCTTGAGCGATACGAAATATTACGAGATCGCAAACCCTCACGTCCTTATTGATATGCTTAAGGAAAAAGAACAACAGATCCAAAACATGATCCCCCAGATGCTCCTTTCCCAGAAAATCAACGGGAATAAAAACACCATCCGCCTCAATGAAGGAATCTATTCCCTCCGTCAATTCTTCCGGAAATGCCTCGAGATCAAGGAACCTATCTATACCTTCGGCATCCCGCAGGAGATTGACACCTGGATTGGAGAGGCATTTATCAGAGAGTTCCATGAAGAGAGAGTACGAAGAATGATAGAAATGTCTCACATCTATGGTTCGGACGCACAAAAGCGGGTTGCCTACTTAAATACCCTTTCTTACACAAAAGCAGGATACGTGCCGGGCTTGACATCATCAAAAACATTCACCATGGTCTGCGGGAACTTCACAACATTCTCGATCTTCTCGGTTAATCCCTGGCTTGTCATCGAGATAGAGAATCCTGACCTTGCTGAAGCCAACAGAAAATATTTCGGGATCATGTACACGCAATGCAAGTCTAAGTAGTCAATAGTGCACACTTCATCTAGACGTCATATTTGAGTTTTAAGTACCTGCGTTTGAGCTGGTCAATACCAGGCGAAAACTTATTTTCTTGATATGCATACTCCGTTCCAATGCTCGATTTTTCATATCTTACAAGGATGTCCAATGCCATTCGTTCTACTCTTCTTATTGGAAGACCCAACCTGCCATAGAGATAGATCTTCAACATATCACCGCTCTGTAGCCCTTCAGCACAGCTCCATGGATTGAGCACGAGATTATCTTCTATCAGCCTCAAATCCTTCATTGCACGTGTCTGCAGGGGGCCTTTTTTCTTATTCACTGTTTCCTTGAGCTTTTCAAATTTCCCATGAACTTCATCTGTAATATAGCGGAAACAGGACAATCCTGGCAAGGGGGGTTTGTTCCTGATCGTGTCCTCTGCCTTCAGGACCACTTCTATTGCTGACATGTCTGATTGTTCCATCATCAGCATGCTGTTTACCTCCCTTACCTTGCGTCCATATGCCTGCGCAGTGGTTGCCATTGAGATATTTTCATCATAATATTTTCTCAGGTTTGAAATCTCATCCTTCAAAATCCTCGCTTCAGCAGCGACTTCGTACAAAAACACATCTTCAAGCCTACTGATGATATGGCCGCCGTACCAAGAGAATTCACGAGAAAGTCTATCTACCTGTCTCTTGTTTCTTTTTTTTTTCCAATCGCTACTGAGAAATTCCCCTGTTATTCTTTGAAAGTCCGCCTTCACCTTCCTCCTCTTCTGCCTTTTTCTCACATACTCATCTATTTTCGTTGGAGGAAGAGTATAGTGGCGGTCCTTTGTTAGACCTGCAGCAAGGTCGCAAATCCTCTCAAGACCTTCTCTTTCTTTGGGAGCAGCCTTGTATGCCTTCTTTTGAACCAGTTCCATAATCTTATCTTCCGCATCGTTGAACTCTTTTGCACTTGCTTCATAAAGCACACGAGCAGTCTCGACAAGCTGGCATCTTATGACATGTAATCCCTCGATCACATTCTTCAATCCGGGAAAAAACTTATCGATGTCCTTTGATCCGAAATGGTCGAATAGAGGACTGTAATGTGCAATATCCGATTCAATTCTTGAGAATGTTGGAATATGCTCTGAGGATGGATTCTTGAGCATCTTCTCCAGACAACCTGCATAACCTTCCCTCTTTGTTTTTGCTTCGGAGACGAGATTGTGGTCATTTGCAAAATGCTGCATGAGCAGTCTTTGCTTTTTCTCCCATTTCTTCTGTCCAATCATAGATGTCCATTCCATTGTTATCTTCTGCTATTCTCCATCAAGATATCGTTGTAAGCACTGATCCAGTCATCAGTCGTCACAAGATATGGCTTGTCGTCCTTGAATGTCCGAAGGATTGCCTTTCTCGTCGCGCGGTTCTTCATCTCCGAGATGTCTGCCCCGACAGGAGTGAATGCCTGTATATCTGCGGGTTTTATGATCTCATCCTTCCTTGCTTTTGAAAGAATGTACTTCTTTATCTTATCCTGATCAACTCCCTTAGTGAAACTGCCATCAAATGAAAAGATAGAGCTCTCCCGCAGATAGATAGCAATCGCCTGGTCAAGCCCTTCAGGATTCAACGGGCCCATGAAGAATTGCTTGGAAAACCTGCCAGAGCGAAGCAGGGCATCATCAAGCGTTGCTGCGATGTTTGTCGCGCCGAAGAAATACACGCCGAACACGCGGTCATGGCCATCCATGAACTCGAACAATGTCTCCAGGTTCTTCTTGTCCTCGCCAAGGTAATCCAGGGTCCTCTTTGATCCGATACCATCGATCTCATCGATGAACATGATCGAAAACAGGCTCTCATGCTCAATGACAGGCCTTGCTGCTTCAGCGCATCTCTCCTTGATGTTCTGGCTGGTCCCGGAATAAAATTGCGATCCCACATTCGCAAAGGACATATAAAAGAACGGCAGTCCTGCCTCGTTCGAAAATGCCTGGATAATATAGTTCTTTCCTGTCCCGGGAAGTCCGTGGAGAAGCGTGCCCTTCGGGATAAGCCCGTAGGCACTGTCCATGCGTTTCTTGTTTGGCTCGCTCGGGTCCATCCTGTCGACGATCTCCTTGAAATGTCGCATGATAATGAGATTGTCCTGTAAATATTCCTTGATCTCCGGATACCCGGCAACATCGGAAAGCGTCGGGCCTCCTGCATCAAGAGCGACCTTTCTCATGGAAGAGAACCCTTTCAGGACAAAATCATTGTACGTGATGACCACACAATCCCCTATCTCGTTGTATTTTGCGCGAACTTTTGATGCCCTCTCCTTGACAGCGGCAAAGAAATTCGCAGTCGTTACCCGCACATCATCCTTGCTTGCCGCAAGACACGTGCTGTATTCTCCAAGAATTGACATGAGCGGCTCAGGATAGGTCTTTGCAAAGTCAATCGGATTGGCCAGAAATGATATCTGCCCACCTTTCTGCTCAAGAGTACGCAATCCATACTCAGCCATGGCATAGGCAGCCTGGGCAGAAGCAAGTTCGTACGGAAGGGAGGTACTCATCAGTCTCCTCAAGATGACATCCATCAAGGGAAACGCAGTATCGACAACCTCACGGACAATCTTTCCATTGCACCCGTTTGTTTTCCCTGCAATCTTCTGGGAAATGCCATAGGTGTGCCCGTGCAGGCGATCCTCCAGGCGTTGGTATCTGTCAGCCACTTCTTGACTAGTTATGTTTACATCCATCAGGACACCTCCTTACCTCCTAAATGATGAACCCTGAGACACGCAAGGGGGCATGCGCTGTCAAACGCATCTTGCCACCTGTCTTCCACCTCATGCGTCAGGACCCAAGTATGTTGCAAAGTAGCCTTCCGCAGCCGTATGGGAGTGCTCTTTTCTCTCGCTATTTCTTCTCTTTCTCTCTTCCATCTCCTCCTTTATTGCAGACTGGGCAGTTTTGTCCAGCTCAGATCCTTTCGGAAGATGCTTAAAGCTTGGGGTTGCATGCAGCCCGCCAAACCTGTTGTAGGCCTCATTGACCCCATTCAATATCTGCACATACCCCTTTGTCTTTTGCTGTGCTGTCTCAAACATCCGCGCGATTGTCGGTCCCACCTGGTCAGCAATGCCTGGCACGTTGTTCATGGCATCAGCCATGAAATTCATGATGTCATTGATGCCGATATTCGCCTCGTCAATATAGGTATTGATGCGGTCGATGTTATCATCAACCCTCCTGACGTTATTTCCCACACGCTCCGCATTGATATAGACCCGTTCAGTTAACCTCTTCGATTCTGTCAGCTTTGTCTTGAGATCATATTCCAGCCTCTTGAGTTCAGCGCTTTTTTTTGCGACATATTCTTCTCCAGAAGGTAAGGTTGAAGGATCGATGTCGGTATTGTTTGTCCTGGCTACAAGGACGGATTCAATGTCTGAGAGGTCTTCAGACAGCCCCTGCTGGTAATTCAGGAACTCTTTTTCCTCAGTCCTCAATTCCTGAAGCTTAGTTGTCTGAATCATCCTGTCCCTGTTCAGATCCCACACATTGCCCTGCAATTTTGCGATGAACCTGTCCATGTATTCGACTGTCTTGTCAATCTTCTTCTCAGCACGGCCGATGACCTTTGTCACATCATCGCCAAGATATGCCTTGACCTTTGCAAGGATTGGCGTTATCGTCTCCCTGACATTCTCAGGCATATACCCAAGATTCGCATCCACTTCTTTCCTGAGCGCGACTTCATTGATCGTATTCAACCGCTCTTCAAGATTCTTGCTTGTCACAACCATGCCCCTGATCCCGACCATATCCTTGACCTTCTTGTAGAGACTCCGGTCAGCAGGAGGCTGTGCATACGTTGACCTATCCGTACCAGGCACCAGAAATTCCGTTTGTTGTTCTTCCATCGTAACTTACCTCCAATCCATTAACCTCGCAATTTTCTTATCCTTGCCAAGATGATCCCTTCCAGATAATCAGGCATCTTCCAGACCTGGTCCAGAAAAGAAGCCCTCCTTCTCTCATACCTTTTCATGGCATTGAGATCATCACCATCATACAACAGTATGTGATGCAATTTTGCAAATGCTTTCGCACGGGCCAAGTACCCGCTATTTGTCACCATCTCCCCTCTTGAAGAATCAATATGCAGGAGATCAAGGACGCCCTTGAACTTCGCCACTTCCTCAAGCGAAACAAAACTGTGCTCACGGTACTTCACTTCCACAAAGCGGTCCTGAAAATTTCCATCCTTGTACATAAGGTCAATCTCACAATAGGAAATCAGTCTTCCAAGGCGGTCGCATAGGCCCTTCCTGACATTGCGCCGGATACGATGCACATCAGGAAGGGCATGATATGCGTCCGCGACACGATCCTCGAAAACTGTCCCCGAGTTCATGCTCACTCTTTCTTCTCTAACAATTTCTCAAGGACATCCTGCTTTTGGGGGATGTCCAGTTCAGACTGCATCTGCTGGAAATTATAGACGATGTCTGAGAGCATGGCATAGCTCTTGAAGAGACTCTGTGCCTTCACATCCTTTCCAGTGATCCTGTCCTCAACATACACGGCACCGTTCTTCTCAACAAGCCCATACGGCCGCTTTGCCTCAACTGCTGCAGTTTGCACCATTTCCATCTTGTGGTTGTGGTTCTCATACGCGTACCCGCCAAATGCTCCGATGCCCACCAAGGCGATCGTTCCGACAATCTTTCCAAGTCCCATTTTTATTCCTCCGGCAAGACCGTCTTGCCTCACACTAACCTTACAGTCTGAGAGGAAACAGGCGTTTATATTTCTGTGTCGTACAGAAGGATACCGTGCAGTATGGAGGGATACGACACGATGCATCAAGAGAAATGCTTGTTCCCACTATTAAAGAATAATAAATGTTTAATAAGTTCCTTTTATAGAAGGATGAAATGCCCGGAAAAATAAGCGCCCAACGGTTCTTCAGCGACTGCCATTCTGAAGAAGTGTTCTGGAGCAACAACGGACTACTCATCCATAACATCCCCGAACTAATAGACGCCATCGACCGCATGGACGACTTCAGTTTCAGGTACCACGTGAACAAGGACAACAACAAGAACGACTTCGCAGACTGGATACGCGACGCGTACGGGGAAGATGAACTCGCCCTCCGCCTGGAAGGAGTTAAGGACAGGGCAAAATACCTGCGCATCCTCAAGGCACGGGTGAAGGAGTATTCCTAGCAGAAGAATTCTTATGAGAAAATCATCTTAATAGAGGATGCCAATGACAACAGCAGTGATATTCTCAAACCGCACCTTTCCAGGATCCTCTGCAGGATTGTTGTCTCCCCTCGTGATATAATACCTCCCCTCCTCATCATCCCCCACATAGATGACCCTGTGGATGATATTATATTCGCTCTCATCAGATGTGAACAGGATGATGTCCCCTTCCTGTACGTCATCAGGCGAATCAGGCTTCACGGCAAGCGTGGTCGTTCCTGCATCAATGAGGGGGTCCATGGAATTCGTGTCAAGGATGAACCCTTCGTACGCATTATCAATATTTATGACCACTCTTTTCCGATAGACTGACACTTGCTCTTCCTTTATCCTGTCTTTCGGGCTTGGGATTTCCCCAGTGAACCGCGTATTCTCATGCGACACTATGCTCTGCGGATTCTGGCTCTCGATCTGCCTCGTCACCTCGACAAGATCAGAATGGATGGACAAAGGATCACTCGATCCAGTCCCGGGATGGAGAACAGCCTCTTCCTCGATATCCACCAACGCCTCCTGCAGCTGGAGATACATCCTCACCTGTTCTATGTCTGCAGGCGGCCTCTTCTCAGCGACCGAGCAACCAACAACCAAGAGCCCGACCACAATGAGGAGCAGCCTATTCATCCTTCCTCCTTTTCTGGAATTCCCTGATGATATCCCGCTCTTTCTTGACCATCTGCTTCCTCAGGTACCTGATCATGATGTTGAACGACTTCGCAAGGTCATTGATCTCGTCATAGGAATTTATCGTGACACCCTGCTCCAGGTTTCCCTCATTGACTTTGCGTATTGATTCCTCAAGCTCCAAGAGCGGCTTTGTGATCCTCCTGGAGACAGCATAGGTGATGCCGAGAGATATTGCGAGGATGATTAAAGCAAGATAGATGATGATATGAGAGATGTTTGTCTCCCTGAACAGGAACATGGTCTTCCTCAAGTCAGTCTCGGAAGACTCATACCCGATAGCCCCAATGACCTGCCCCTTGAAGTCCTTCACCGGAAGATAGGTCGCCATGGACCAGCGGTTGACCACCCACACCCTGCCATTATACATCCTGCCTTCTTCCAACGTCCGCCGCACGACCTCTTTCGGAAGAAGGGTTCCGATAAACCTGTTCCCCTTCTCTGTGAGGACTGTTGTCGCAATCCGCACATCTCCCTGGAAGAGAGACACATCAAGGCCGGTCATGTCCTTGATGCTGTCAGGGAAGCGATTATCCCTGGTCAGAAGATCGACAAGGATGAGCACGGATGTGACCTCATTCTCTTCCATGATAGGAATGACAGCGACGATGCCAAAACCATCTGTGATGTACTCTCCTGCGTGCACATCATCCTGATAAAGAGTGGGAATGCGCCGTATCATCGAAGATTGCGCAAGGCTTGCATCTTCTGATTCCAGTTCAAGCGCAGGAATGATCTCTGTCGACACCATAGGAATCCTGTTCTGGACAGCATAGACGACGAGCTGGTTGATGTCATGGGAAAAATCAGCATGCTCTGCGGTCGCGGAAACAATCACCCGTCCCTCCCTGTCCACAAGCGTCGCAATATCTACATGTTGCACCAACAATGCATTCTCAAGAACCTCTTTAATAGCAGACGTGTTCTCTTTACTCATGACGCTTCTCGTCACAAAGATCCCGGTCTTCAGAAGGTCATTCTGGCCGGATTCATAATTATGCTGGACAACAAGGGCATTATTGATAAGGTTCTGCTCCTCGATCTTCGCAAGCTGCGACTCAAAGACCTGAATCGAAAGGAGGGAAATGATAACGACAGGTATCAGGACAACAAGAAACGTCAGGATGAAAATGTTCGTCTTCAGACTCCGCAACCGCAATGCCATGCACAGCCACCATCTATAGGTATATTTAAATATTGTGCAGCAGGGGCTTAGTTGCAAGTTAATCCGTTGATCTTAACAGAAATGTCATTTTACCGGCGGCCTCCTCCTTGGCTGCAGACGGTCTTTCTTCTGCTGATTTTAATTTGTCCTGCAATTATACATATGCACAGAAAGTAGTCATCGATTATATAACCGAGCCAGGAGGCGCAACCATAGCAAAATTAGAAACATACGACCAAAACAACACTGTGGTGAAGTATATGCATAAGGATTAATATGCATAAGGATTATCTGGGAAGCATAAGCCTCGAAACAGACAACAAAGGAAACAGCATATTCTCACAAAACTACCTACCATTCGGACAAGACATCCCCGGTGGCTTGGAGTTGGACGTGAACACGCACAAATACGTCGGCCAAGAACTAGATGCAGAAACAGGACTCTACCACTTCGGAGCACGATACTACGACCCCACCACAGGAAGATTCACACAAACAGACCCCATCCTTCATTTATGAAGTTACAAACCCTGATATTATTATATGTTTTCATTCATGACAATTATATACAAAATCAATACAACCCTTATATACTGGATTCTTATTGCTCTTTCTGGGGTAATTATGCGAAGAGAAGACTTCACAGATGAGGGATGGGAAAGACTGAGATCTCTTATCTATGAGTATCAGCGGGAAGTAGGAAAGGTATAGAATGGAAATAAAAAAAGCTTATAAAGGACAGAACACAACAGCACCCATACTTTACTTTCTACAACTGTCTCCCAAAGAGGTGTAACTCAGAATCCGTAGCCCACACGGGGCAGGTAGTTTTTCGTATATTAATATATACTTATGATATAAAAATAGAATTGATGTAAGTATCCTTTATAAATACTCCCCATTACTTACATGAAAGTAACATTTATATACTAGTTATGATACTTACCCCTTATGCGAGGAGAAAAACGTGAATGGATACTAAGAATATTGCTTAACAGCAAGGATAGCTTAAGCAAGAGCGAGATTGCTAAAAGAGCAGGATGTTCAAGGCAGTGGGTCATCTTATTTCTAAGGGAATTGGAAAAACATAAGTACATCAAGGGAACCAAACCAATAAATCCCAAGAAATTGCTCCA
Source organism: Nanobdellota archaeon (assembly GCA_043825215.1). Lineage (GTDB taxonomy): Archaea > Nanobdellota > Nanobdellia > Woesearchaeales > JAHJEM01 > JAHJEM01. Next base: position 7,524 of record JBDRSD010000018.1, on the reverse strand, counting down.
GTATTGGATCAGCATTTCTCAAAAACCAAAGAAATACAGGGAATATATGGTAAAAGAACCCTTAAAACTCCTGAAAAGCAATCAAAAGGAGTACGCACTCACCACCTATCAAGCTGAAACCCTGGTCCAGCACTATCTCTTCCCGTCAAGAATCGACACGTACATAAAAACCGAAGATCTTGATGCCTGGCACACGCTTATGACTAAGAATGGCTTGTACGGAAAGGGCAATGTGCGAATCATCCCCTATGACGAACACATCATGGATGGAAAGCAAATGATAAAAGGGCTCTCACTTGTCTCTCTCCCACAGCTCATTGTTGATCTGACACATGAAGGCGGGCCATGCAAGGAAGCTGCTGGCATGCTCATGGAGAGAATATAATGTACAAGGAATTTGAAACCAGAACATCGTACAATTTCGGATCACATTCCTCATCCTGTCAAAAGAAAAATGTGATGATGTCCTTTCAAAAGGTATTTTTCAGTCCCTGATTGAATCAATTACTTTTTCGCCAGCATCTTTTACTTTCCCTACTCCCTTCTTCAAAAATGGCATCTTCTTATCGATGAACTCTTTCGCATCCCTGCCCATTCCAGAATACAGGTCAAATGCGCTTCCGGTATGCTCCTTCTCATCAATCTCTTTGATCGTGTTTGTTGACGAATTATAAAGATACGGCCTTGCAACGACAAGCATCTCATTTCCCGCACGCATGCTGTCTGAGAGGACGATAACGCGCAAATGATAGGGATGTTCGTGCGAACGCACGCCCTCAGGACGGGAATACGCATCCGCTTGGGGGAGGAGGTCATACCCAGTATTGATCATATCATTAATAATGCCAGAAAATCGTTGAGGCTCCTTTTGCACAGCGCATCTTACATCATGATATGCCTCGACAGTCGATTTATCCACATAGACGATACGCACCGGATCCTGCACAACCTCTTGTACTTTTTCAGGCAGAGGACAAGCCTGCGACCTGTTCACCATCTCATGCATTCCATACCCTGCGCCAAGAAGCGCAACCGAAAAGATAATATCCTTCAATGCCATCATGCACCACCTCAACACAACAGATGGAAGCAAGGCTTATAATCTCGCGTCGTACACAAAGATACCATGACGTAGCGAAGAAGACAACAAAAGGAAAATTGCTACATTCATATATCCTTACTATTATGCCTTTGCAAGCTCCATCAATCGCTTCACTTTCAACGTGTCAATGCAGTCATTCTCCTTGAAATACGTTCCGACAATTCCGATATCGGCATATTTTTTTAAATCTCCAATATTCTCAGGAGTTATACCGCTTCCTATAGCAATGATGGCATCAGGATTGGCCTTTCGCACGTCTTTGAGGTCATCAATCACCGGTGCGTTCCCAGTATACCTTCCAGTAACAATAATCTCATCAGCACCGAAATGAATAGCCTCTCTTGATGATTCAGCAATCGGCCGTCTTGCAATATGCCCGGCATGCTTCACCTGTACATCAGCCATGATGCGAATGTGTCCTGCTGCAAGTTTTTGCCGATAGCTTATGGCATCATAGGGATTTCCCTCAATAATCCCCGACGCCGTGACTGCTGCCTCGATAAATATGGGTATTCTCACAAAATCCGCCCCGATAACTTTAGCGATCCCTAATGCTGCGCGATAATCATTCCATAACACACAAATACCAATAGGAACTGAGACGTTCTCCTTAATAGCTTGTGCAACGATGGAGAACGCACTCACAATCTCAGGTAACACAAGCCTCTGATGAGGGTCATCATCAGTGTTCTCAACCAATATCCCGTCCACTCCTCCTTTCTCAAGACGTAATGCATCGTCAATAGCTCTACTGATGACATAGTCCATTGTCTTGTGCTGAGGATAGCCAGGAAGAGTCTTCAAATGAATCATTCCGATAATCTTCATAAAGCACCTCCATCCAAGCAGTCTTTATACTCATGTAGTTTGTCAAATGCGGCACCGCTTTTTAATGTCTCTCTTGCACGAGAAAAACCCTCTGCCAATGGTGTCCTGTACATTACGTACGATAACAATGCAGCATTTGCACAAACCAGATGTATCGCATCATCAGAGCCTCTGCCTTGGAGAAGATCACTGCTGAACCTTGCCTTTTCCCTTCCTGGATCTATGTTCGCGTATCGTCCTTCTCTCACCCCAAAGTCTGAAGCGTATAGAGAATAGGTTCTGATATCTCCCGAATCCAATTCTGCAACCATGGTTCCTCCTTCAAGCAAAGAGAGTTCATCCATGCCCTTATTCCGTTCTTTATCTCCAAATCCTCTCACAAAAAGACCCTGGTTGACTGACGTCACCCCCTTATCGTTCAAGATGCGGTAGGCCCTGGCGACGACATCTGGCGGAATAAGGTGGTTGATTCCGACGATCCTTTTCTTCATGAGAGCCGGATGCAAGGGATTTGTGATAGGCCCGATGATATCATTCATATGGGCGAGATGCGCGCTTCTATGTGTTTGCACATGAATGTGCTTGTAGTTCGTATCTAGCGCGTCAGTATAACCAAATCCCACCCTCTCAAGTGCCTGCTCAACCAGCTTTTTCGGCGGGAACAAATCAACCCCCATATACTGCAAGAAATCACTGCTTCCCACACTATCAGTATTGCCAGGAGAGCCATGTTTGCACATAATAATTCCCTGAGCAGCAGCAATCAGCGCAGAAATAGTGCTCACATTCGGAGTCCGCAATAAATCCCCTCCCATCCCGCAATTATCAATCGCGAGCGAAATATCAGGCAAAAGAAATTTTTCTTTGGACAAGCGGATATCAAAGTCGAATATCGCAGCGCAAATCCCCGCTATCTGGTCTTCTGCCTTATCTTTTGAATAAAGAGCAGAATTATGGAGCGAACATAAAGCTGCGAGACTCTGCTTATCTGCAAGACCCTTATCAACAGAAAAAAGCCCGGACAATTCTTCCTTATACGGGTATAAGGTGAAAATTCCCAGCAAATATGCCGTCTCAAACGAGAGGGGAATGTTCTGGTACGCATTCTCTTTAAGGATCCTGTTTATGCTGAATTCCTTCGCACGACTCTTGACCTCGTCCAAATCCATAACAGTATTAATTGTTGCTATTGCCATTTTTATCCTCATTTAATCACACATTAATTTGTTGTATCAAACTGCTGTTTTGAAATTATAGAATAGTCAATACCACCAAAAAGTGTACGAAACAGAACTGAACAGGTATTGTCTTTTTAGATAGAATAAACTAGGTAGACTGGATTGGCTTCTGCCACCGACAACCACCTATGTGTCTGTTAGCCATGATATGTGGATTATGCGTTCGTATTTAAATTTTTTCGTTTTGTCCTTTCATTGTGATGGCGAGGTCCACTGCCTCTTCAGGTGTCCTTGCGGAAAGGACCTTCACTCGCTTGCGCCCATCAAAGTACTCTCCTGCAAGCCTGTCAGACCATCCACCAGAACCAGTGATTGCGATGATGGGAATATTGCTCTGATACGCGATCGCCATCTCAGTCACGGTCCCTGAACCGCCCGCGATCGTGATGATTACATCGCAGCTATTGACCAGGACAAACTCTCTGCCGCCACCCCTTTCAAGTCCTGTCGCGATTATCACATCAGCAGTATCAGGAGCCGCAATAGCTTTTCCTTTGCCATAGGTCACGCCCACTGTCAAGCCGCCATTCTTCTTCGCTCCCCTTGCAGAAGCAGTCGACAGGCTATCCATATCCTTCTCAGCGCCAAACACGAGAATATGCCCTCTTTTCGCGATCTCTGCACCAATCTCTTCTGCCAATCGCTCAGCCTCCTTGGCATACTTCAGGTCAGCACAACTGCCCATGACACCGATTTGCAGCTTCATCATCATACTTTGTCTCCTTATCATTTATATGTTTTCTTCCAAAATATCTCCAGTCAAGGCCATTGCTCGAGAAACTGCCTCTTTCACACTATCACCCTTATCGAGGAACGCGAGAAACGCAGAGAACAAGATATCCCCTGCGCCAACAGTGCTTGCGACCGCGCGTTTCTGAACAGGGCTCGTAAAGACATCTCCATGATCAAAAACAGCTATTCCATTCTCTCCCAGCGTGATGAGCACGGTCTTTGGCCCAAGACGCGACATAAAATTCAGACGATCCTCAATAGGCACGTCACCGCAGATGATCCTTGATTCCAGCTCATTGCATTTCAGGATAGAGACAAAAGACACTAATTTCCCCAGGCCCTTCGGCTGCCTCTTTTTCTTGTCTGACAAGAACCTGCCTTTCTTCCTTGTGAAACCCTGCAGGTCAAGCGCGAGCCTTCCCTGCGGATGCATTGCAGCCAGATCCTCAGGCATCACCTCATCAAACAAAGTGGAGATCAGGCAAAGACGGGAACCCGCCAAGTGAGATTGTTGCAAAGGGATCTTGCCTGTGAAATGCACAACTTCGCACGACGTATCATCACTTGTCTCGCGGATGATCAACTCAGAAGTCCTATCACCCAGTATAAGCCCTTCTTTGCACGGAACATGCGATGCATCCTCCCTGCTGATGTGAGAAATGATCTTGTGGGGCACATCCAATCGAGAGCATACCTTTGAAAAAAAGAAAGGAGCACCCCCTAACCTGGCCATTTCTTTTCCATCGGTAAATATCCTGTCCCTTGTGATAGTCCCAATCGCCGCGATCATCTGAACACCTCGCAGATCTCGTTGATGTGCGCAATGCTATGGTCTGCCACAGTCTTGCGTCCGTAAGGATTCATGCAGACCGTGTACAAGTTCAGGTTTCTTGCAGGAATGATATCCATCTCTTCCTCATTTCCGACAACAGTCGTATCAAGGGAACTAACATCCATTGCATCAATGACCTGATAAAAACTTTCCGGGTGCGGCTTACGGATATCACCCTCACCGCTCCAGATCGCATCCTCAAAAAAAGGGAGGACAGAGAGTGATTCCAGGACATTCCTTGTCCATACCAATGGCGCAGCTGAAAGGATAGCTACCTTTAGCCCATTCTTGGCAATCTGTTCGATTGCTGCAGGATTGAGCGGATCGACAATATACTTCAAAGGATCTATCGCTCCCCAGGTCCTTGCAAAATACGACATCTGGTCCGTGATGCCATGATCAACAAATGCCTGGCTCAACTCACCCTTGTACTCATGTACCCAATCTTCAACAGTCTGTTCGGCATTACTTGCAGGAAAGCCAGAATCGGCAAGCAATTTTGCCGAGATATCCTTGACCTCCTGCCAGAAAGGGCTCTTCTTGAACGAGCAGTCAGGCTGCCTGTATAATGTCCCGTCGCAATCGAAAATGACAAGCTGCGTCATGGCATGACTCCCCTGTACCTGCAGGCAATGTCTGAGAGTACTTGCCCCACTTCCTTCTTTGTCGTATCATTACTGCTCATAATCGATTGAATCTCTTCAAGCAAGCCATACACCCTGTCCTTTTCCCTGATCACCTTCTGTGCATCCACATGCTCCATCAGGTACTGCGATGCCCATAGGACAGGATTCACCACATGGGATGTCCCGTTTGACGGCAGTCTGCCGTTGTTCAGGATGAACCTTCCCTGATTGTGCAGGTCAATGACTTCTGCAGAAGTCAACCGCTTGGGAAATATCAAGTCAAGATTCTCCTCATCTTTCAGGAACTGCTCCACACTCCCATTCGACCTGTCCAAGTAGATATCCTGCAGACGCAAAGACGCGTAAAACGCATCCTTGAGATTATCAAACTGGTGCAGATCCTTCAAGTGCCATCCGTCTTCCCTGGGAAAATCGATCTCAGAGCCATAGAGCACTTTCTGTCCGCGTCTCTGGATACGGTTCACTGCACTGTTCTCATCAGATCCAGTGTTCGCGATAAGGTAAGCGTGCGTCACCCTCTCAGGTCCAAGTATCCTTGCCGTCTTCATCCCAGTCCCGCCAGTCACTGTCGTATCATCAAAGATAAGCACATCAGAAAGATCACAAGTCCTCTTGATCTCTTCTACCCGGTCAGGGGTATGATTCAGTATGTGCCCCGTCGTATAGAGTTCCGGCGATGACACATCACGCACCCTGCTCATCCCAAGATCAGAGACAATCTTCGCTTCTGGAAAGAGCGTCTGAAGAAAAGCGCCACTCCAACCGCTCAGATCGATAATCGTCGAAAAACCCTCTTCCTGAGACAATTTCTGTGCAAGCGTGTGAAAAGCAGGAATCGGGTCTGCAATCCCGTGATGAAACCCCTCCTTTCCGATGATTCCAATCAGGTCTGCATAAAGAGACTTCAATCTACCCCAATCCTTGGGATCTGATTCTGCAATCGTCTCATCCATCATCCATACAATACGATTCTTTTCCATATTGTCCTCCATAGCTTACGCTAAACGCTCTATTGTATATGTGGTCTTGAAAAACTGAAATGAGCGCAACCGTACCGTTAGCTGTCGGCTGCGCTCTGATCACAGTTTTTCCTCCCCGCCCCCAGATTTGAACCGGGAACCTTTCGGTGACAGCTGGTCGCATTTCATCCATGCCCGAAGGGCTCGTCATACGACGTCTACAGCCGAACGCTCTCTATCGCCCAAGGAAAGGCAAAAACCCTTCCAGGGAACCGTTGAGCTAGACGGGGGAATAGCTTCCAGAATCCATACTCGTCCATCGAATCCAGAAAAAGATCCAAGCCCGAGCACAGACGCTGGACTTGCACTAATAGCGATAGCAATAGGTTAATACTCGTGCGCTGTTTGTAGTTTCTCTGCTATCTGCCATCATGCAGTAATGAAGCCAGGTTTACCTATTAATATATTGTTGAAGAATATTCAAATAATAATCGAAAAATATATAAATAATTGAATATTATTCAATTCATGAAAGACATCACGACAAAGCTCATCCCTCTCCTCAAAGAAGGATACTGTGCACCGCAGATTGCGCAACTCGCAAAAAAGATTAAGCAGCCAGCATCAACCATACACTACAACATAAAAAAGCTCGAGAAAGAAGGAAAGATCAGGCGCTATCGCGCAGTGTTCAACCACAACAAGATAGGCCAAGGAATGACTGTCTTTGTCCTCATCAATCTCTCCCCAGACGAATACGGCAATCCCGAACGCATCGCAAACGACCTCTCCAAGCATCCAGAGATAGAAAGCATCAACATCATCACCGGCGACTGGGAACTCGCACTCAAGATACGAGTTAAGGACCAGGAGGAATACTACTCCTTTGTCAAGAACGTCATCTCAAGAAAAGGCATCATCAAGATAAGCTCACTCATAACCCTCAAGGAAGTCAAGTCGGAATTCATCAACCTCTAGCCAACAAGATACGATTCATCGGACTGATCTCGTCAGAATAGGAAAGTAATAATCCCAAATTATACGTTTTTTTATGGTATATAAAGTATGAAATCCCGCTAAGTTTTTAACCTAGCGGGTGCCTGTTATTTGTTTATGACAACGAATGACAGGCATGGGTGATTGGTGTCTCTTCGGATAAATATTCTTCGATTTCTGTAAAGTCGAT
>JBDRSD010000017.1:0-27828 GCA_043825215.1 Nanobdellota archaeon | reverse complement strand
GGATAAGTTGCACCAACAACTGCACCAATTGAAGAATATCCTCTTTTACCTTTGAGATTTTGAGCATATCGATTTATTTGCAAAGCTATCAGATTGTACATCTCAGTTGTATTAGCGGATATGTCCAATCCTAATTGCTTTAATTCATCTCTTTCATCGTCCCTAATTTCAATTAGTCTATCTTGTAATTCTCCTGAACTCGGATTGCTTGTTTTAACTAGAACGAAGATTCCTTTTTCATATTCTCTGCAAACTTTTACAAAAGGATTTATACCATCACTTCCAAGATATGGATTTATAGTGAGTAAATCTACATCTAATGATGATCTTTTTGAGGAAATCGTTCCCACTTTACCTAAATGTCCATCAGCGTATGCTTGAGATGTACTTCCAATATCATTTCTTTTACCATCTTCAATAACAATCAATCCTTTAGATTTTGCGTAATCAGCTGTGTCTTTGAATGATTTTAATCCCTCATGACCATATTTTTCGTAAAATGCGATTTGTAGTTTCACAGCAGGAATCAAGTCAGCTACTGCATCGATAATTCCAAAATTGAATCTGCTAAATGCACTGCCGATATCTTCAAATGATTCCCCTCCTATCACGTGTTTAGGAACTCTTTCTATAACAGGATCCAGGCCCACTACGCAAGGATTTTGTTTTTTATCAATTTCAGCGAGTAATTTATCTGCCATCATTGTATAAAATAGAATTTCATTCACTTTAATAAAGTTTTATGGTAGTAATGACCACCACAATATTTAAATATTATTGACTATTATTTCAACATATGATTAAAGAAATACTTAAAAGTATAGGATTATCTCAAAATGAAATTAAAATATATATATCGTTGCTCGAATTAGGCCCATCCTTGATGGGGCAAGTTTGTGGTAAAACAAAAATACATCGAAGAAATGTATATGATTCTATTGAAATGCTCAAAGACAAAGGATTTGTTTCTTCAACAATCATAAACAATAGAAATGTTTTCGAAGCGGTCAATCCGGAGCGGATTTTAGATATATTGGATGAAAAAAGAACAAGTATAGAGGAAATTTTACCTCAACTGTTAGGCAAACAAAATCAAAAACAAACCTTTGTTAAAGTTTATACTGGGTTGAATGGAAGAAAAATAATTTTTGAAGATAAGTTGAAACATATCGAGGAACAATATGTTTTAGGAGCGCATAAACCCTCTGGAAAAATATCACCATATCTTGAAAACTATCATAACAGAAGAATTAGAAAGAAAATACCAACAAAAATGCTATTTATTAATCAAGATAAAGAAACTGCAAAAAAATTTGAACAATATAAATATATTGAAGCAAAATTACTCCCAAATAAATTTTCATCTCCTATCGCTATTAACATTTATGGAAAGAAAACCGCAATATTGTTAGGATCCGATACAACAGAGCCTATAACCATTCTTATTGAAGATGAAGGATTATCAAATGACTTCAGAATGTATTTTAATATGTTGTGGAAAATAAGTAAATCTATATAGGTAGAAAGGGGCAGGTTCCTTCATCTAAATCTTTCCCGACTATTGTGACTTCATTAAATTCCAATGGTAGGGTAAGCAACAATACAATGTGCACTTGATAGATCTCGGTTTTGGTCAGAAGCTAGCAGTGTTCTGTTGCAGTCAGCAGGTTTTCTGTTAGCAGTTGGCTGGGTTCCGATCCCTTGTTATCCGGTCAGCAGTAAGTTACGTTCAGCACCAGTCAGCAGTTAGCTGCGCTCAGACCCCTTGTTGTATTACTGAGCTCAGACCGCTGTCCACTGCTATTTCCCCATGAATTTTCTCATCATCGGATTCATGTCCATGACATGCTGTTGGGCAATTTCTTCGTAGAGTTTATAGACGATGGATACGGTGAGGAGGAGTCCTGTTCCTGAGGTGAGTGCGCCCGAGAGGTCGGCAAGGGCAGCAAGGAAGCCAATCGCAATTCCTCCCATGATTGTAAGCGGTTTGATGTAGCGTTCAAGCATGCGTTCGAGCACGCGTTCATCTCGTCGAAATCCGGGTATTTGCAGTCCTGATGCCATCATTTGTTTTGCCTGGCTTCGGGCATCAAGCCCTGCGGTTTGTACCCAGAACCACGAGAAGAGGACTGCTCCTCCAAGGAAAAAGAGCATGTAGACTGTTGCTTTGGCATAGGGTTCCCAGCCGATGAAGATTGTTCCTTGTCTAATGATGAGGCCGATGAGGCCGCTTTGTCCTCCGGGAACTGAAAGGTAACCGATGAGTCCTGACCCTGTTTGTGGGTTTCCGAGGGGATATCCGTATCGTCCAAGGATGCTTGCGAAGAGTTGGATGTTTGCCATGAAGGCAGCGATGAGTATAACTGGAATGACGCTTGTGTACATGAAACTGAGTGGCCATCTGATGCCGTGCCCTCTGATTCTTCCAAAGCTTAATGGTATTTCAACTTTCATGCTTTGTGCGTAGACGACTATTGCGAACATGACAATTGTTGCGGCCATTGATGCGATGCGAAGGGTCGCTTCTGTTGTGTTCTGGGCGCCGAGTGCCTGGAAGAGAGCAGGTATTGCTCCTGCACTGAATTCTGATCCAAGCTTAAACGGGCTAAATGCCCGAACAAAGATGTGTTGGGCAACACCCGCTGCGATGAAGAGGCTGATTCCTGATCCGAATCCCCATTTGCTGACGATTTCGTCCATGAAGAGTATGAGGAATCCTCCGAGGATGAGCTGGAAGATGAGGACGAGTGGGGGGATTCCTGCTGCGGGCGAGAGTCCTCCGAGCATGACAAAAATGCCTGCTTCAAAGATGATGAATGCTATGGATAATAGTTTTTGTAATCCCTGGAATCGTTGTTTGCCTTCGTGAGTGGTTAGGTCAAATTTCATAAGCCCTGAACCGTTGAGGAGTTGCAAAACGATTGATGCTGTGACGATTGGTCCTATTCCTAATGATATGATTGATCCGAATGACGCACCGAGGATGACTGAGAGAAATTCGAAGTTTCTAAGGGGTGCTGCACCAAGGCCGTAGAGTTCAATAAGGCCGAGGACAAAGAAGAGGATGAGAACGATGAGTGTCCACTTGAGCTTTTCTTTGAAGGAGAGTCGCTTCTGTTTTGGTGCGGAGACTTCTGGAAGGTTGAGTAGGATACTGTCAATGACGCCCATCGTGTGTTATTGTTCCCTTGTTTTTTTCAATTTTTGCTTTTGCGCGCTCTGTTGCGTGTGGGATCGTGATATGATAGGTGTATTTGATGTTGCCTCGGGAGATGAGTTTGTTATAGCCAAGGGCTGTCAGGTTTATCGTATAGGCTTGTCCTTCTTGTTTAGCGTGCCCGTGTTTGACGAGTTCATTGATTGTTGTTTCGATATCTCGGAGTGTGATTGTCAGTTGTGGTTTGACTTTTGATGTGAAGCCGACTTTTCCTGGTTTTTCGTATTTCCAGTACGAGGGCTTTTTCTGGTCTCCTCTTTTTCCTGATCCACTTCGGCCGCGTCCTCCTCTGCTTCCTGCGCCTCGGTGTTTTTTCTTTGCTCCCCAACCATGTGAGTTTGATCCTCTGGAGCGTATGTTTTTTTTCCGGCGTTGTTTCATAACATCCTCCGGATGAGATCATTCATGTTATCGCGTTGTCCGAGCGCACCTTTTTGGTGGTAGGCGAATTTGATGCCTCTTTTTTCGAATCCGCCACGTGGGGGATGGAGGAAGAAGACGTTTTCGTGCTTGCTTTTTCGTTTTTCATTGAGTAACAAGTAGATTTCGTCATCTATTTCTCCGTATGTGATGAAGTCTTTTGCTTTTTGAAGCATACCAAGATAGTTTGGGGTGGCAGGTATGACGACGCACACGTTCTTTTTGCGCATGTTCAGATATGTGAGTGTGTCTCTGATTTCTTTTCGGATGCCTACAGGAGCGCGGATGAATATTGCTGCCATGCGAGTCATTGTGTTTCCTCCGCTTTTTGGTCTATTGGTGCTGATCCATCGAGTATGGAAAGTTCGGTCATGTGTTCTGGTTGCACTTTTGTCGCGACGATTTTTTTGAGGGCGTTTTCGAGTGCATAGATGAGGTTGAGCTTGTTCTTTGTCTGGCCACGGGTTTGTGACCAGATGTCTTTGACTCCTGCAAGAGCGAGGATTTTTGCGCATTCTTTTTCCACGCAGAGCCCTTTTCCGCGGGGTGCGGGAAGGAGTGTTATTTCGACGCTTCCGCATTTTCCCATGACTTTGAAGGGGATGCTGTGCGGAAGGGGCGTATTTGATTCCCAGCTGCCTGATCCTCTACGAATCTTGAATATGTTAAGCTTTGCCTGTTTGACTGCTTTTTCTCGTGCAGGGACAGTTTCCTTGGATTTACCGTAGCCGATCCCGATGTGACCGTTTCTGTCGCCGATGATTGCGATGGTTGAGAATTTTGGCTTGTTGCCTTCTTTTGTCTTTTTCTGTGTCTGCCGAAAGATGCGTCTCTGCCCTCCTCCGAATTTTCCTTTGGATTGCCCGATGAGGAGGAGTTCTGATTCCACATTGAGGAGGGAGTCGACGATCTGGTCTTCGAGGATGACTCCTCCTCTGTCCAGGATTTCGTCGATATCTGTTATTTCCTTGTTCTTGACTCGTTTCCCAAGGTTTGTTTTTGGTTTCCAATCAGTGAGTTGTGGTTCTTGTTCCATGATGATCAGCTCTTGAGTTTTTCAGATATTGTCTTGAAGGTCTCATTGAATGTATCGATGTTGTATGTGGTGAACATGTGGGGGTGTTTTTGGTTCTTGCAGTAGTCCATGATGTGTTGTCCTGTGATGCGGTCGTCTTTTGGGTAGATGTCGTCTGATGCAGGGATGTTCATGCCTGCGTCTTTCATGCCCTTGACGACTGCGTAGATGCGGGAGCCTTTGAGGGGGGTGTGGATACCGAGGTCTACGATGACTTCCTTATGCACGTCAATTTTTTTCGTCTTCATCTTGTGATGGAGCAGTTTTCCAGTGAGGTACGCTGCGGGAATGCTTTTTGTCGAGTATGTCCAGCCGAGTTTCTTGAGTTCTTGGGAGTTTGCTCCGCAGATGACCTTGTCACCGTCTGGTGCATAGTCGATGATTTGTGCGATGATGTTCTTGTTTGTGCGCCTGATGACGAGCCTGGCCTTCCTGCTCTTGAGGAGGATGAGGCGTTTCTTGTAGTTCGTGCGCCCTTCTCGCTTCCGCCTGTATTGTATGAGTGTCATTGTTTTTTGCTGATGAGCTTGTTCTCGTCGATGTAGATTTTGATGTGCCTTTTGCTTCTGAAGAAGCCTCCTTTTGCCTTGTTATAGAGGAGTACGAATGTTTTGGTGGTGATGAGTTTCCGTGTCTTAAGGTCGAGGAGGAATTGCCTCTGGTGGCGGATTCTTTGTATCCATGTGGTTTTTTTAGACGCCCTCGCGTTTGCGCTGCCCTTTCTGTGCCCGGTTCCTTTTCTGAGTCCTTTTCGTTTTTGGCTGAGGCGTTTTCTTGCCCGTACGCGTGAGACTCCTGTTTTTTGCTTTTCGGTTATGATACCATCTCCAATAAGGCGGCGTATGTCCCTTTTTGTGATAGCTCCTTTGATTTCTTCTAGCTGTTCAGGATCAAAGCTAACCCGCTTGGGTGAACACTTGAGGATAATTCCTGCGAGCCGTTTTTGTACTTTGAGTTCCATGTTATTCTCTCTTGGTCAAAATCTTGTCCTTTTCTTCTTTTTCCTGCTTTTTCTTGTCTTCGTCACTGAGCGTTTCTGTTTGCTCCTCTGGTTTTGTGGTTTTTTCTGGTGTTTTTGTCTTTTTTGTGTCTTTTTGCTTTTTTTCTTCTTGTTTCTTCTTTCGTTCTTGTTTTCTTGTTTCGATTGTTCGCAGATAGTCTTCTGGATTGAAGTTTGCGACGGGAATGCCTTTTTTCTTGAGCTCTTCAATGATGATTATTTTTTTGCGTGCCCCAAGCTTTCCTGAAATGACTGCGGCGTCTGTTTTTTTGTTGAGTTTTTCGATATCTTTGATAGTCGTGATGATGATTGGGCGTTTTCCATCGATAAGCGTGCCTTTTGTATCTCTGGGGCTGCCCCAGCCTGTTTCGACCATGCGAACATATCCTCTTTTTCTCAGGCGGACTTTGTTGGTTTTTCCTTTGGGCTTTCTCCAGGTCTTCTTGAGTTTCTTCTGCTTATGAGCGTCTTGCCTGATGAAGTGCGGCTTTTTCGCCTTTATTCTCCTTTTGAGGTCTATATGATCTGTCATGCGAGTGCTTCTCCGTCTTTTTCTGTGATCCATATGCCGTCCATGAAGATGCGTTTGTCAAATCCTGGGCGTCTGGTGAGTTTTTCGATGTCTGCTGCGGTCTGCGACACGACATCAAGGTCTATTCCTGTGACGATGACTTCGTCGCCGTTGACGGTGACGTCTGCGCCTTCTTTTATCTTGAGTGTGCGTGGGACGCTTTCTCCGATGAAGTTCTTGACTTCGAATGTCTTGCCTTTGACGTTGATGCTCATGGGAAAGTGTCCTGAGCAGACCTTGAGCTTGTAGGTGTGCGGGTTTTGGACTCCGCGAAAGTAGTTTTTGAGCCTGGCTTTGAACGTGTGGGAGAGCTTCTTTTCTCGTTGGGTCTTTTTCTTGTTGATGAGAAAAAGGATGTTGGTTCCTTCGATCTCGAACATGACTGTCGGATAGGAGAGGTCTTTTCGTATTTCTCCTTTTGGTCCTTTGATTGTGAAGATGCCATTGTCTAGGCTGATGGTTATCCCTTCAGGGATAGCAAGTTCGTCGATTATGGTTCCGTTCATTAGTAGCAGTAGCAGATGAGCTTTCCTCCAAGGTTTTGTTGTTTTGCCTGGTTGTGTGTGAGGATTCCCTTGTTTGTTGAGACTATGATGACGCCGAAGTTCTTTGCAGGCAGGTATCTTTTTTCGAATTTATCGTAGTTTGCCCTCTTGAGCGAGAACCGTGGCTTGATGACACCAATGTCATTCACTGCTCCGATGAGGTTGACTTTGAGTATGTTTCCTTTGCCGTCTTCGATTTCTTCGATTGCCCCTATGTACTTGTTGTCTTGGAGAAGCCCCAAAACTTTTCGGATGAATCCAGAGTTACTTTTGGTGTACAGTTCGCGCTTTCCAAGTGAGTCGTATGTCTTAATCATGGATAAGACGTTTGCGAGTGGATCATTTAATGACATTTTTCCTCCTAGCTGTATTTTTTGAACCCGATTTTGAGTGCTATTTCGCGAAAACAATGCCTGCAGAGGTGAAGGCCGTATTTGCTGACGTGGCCTCCTGTTCTTCCGCAACGTTTGCAGCGTTTTGTTGTTTCTCCGAATTTTCTGGTTTTTGGCACGTTGTATTTGAGGTATTTCTTGTATTTCGCAGGGCTTTGCCTGACTTGATTGAGCATTTTGGTGTGGATTGAGGTAGTCATCCTTTAGTCCTCCGCGAGTTTTATGTTGAATTCTTGTTTCATGAATTCTATGGCGTCTTGTTGTGAGATGCGGTGATGCAGGGGGATCTTTCGCTTCATGATCTTTCGTCTCTTGATGCGGTATCCTGGACGTTCGAGTGTTACGCAGACCTGGAATCCGATGATGCCTATTTCAGGATCGTATTTGATTTGGGGGATGTCGATGTATTCGTGTATGCCGAATGAGACGTTTCCGTTGTCGTCGAAGTTTGATTCCTTGAGTTGGCTGTCTTTTGCTTTGAGGAGGCGGGAGAGGAGGGTCTTTGCAGGTTCTTTCCTGAGGGTTGTCATGCATCCGATGGGAAGTCCTGGGCGAAGGCCCCATGCTGCGATCCTTTTCTGGGTGACAGTCTTGATAGGAGGAACTTCTGTTATTTGTTCGAGGAGTTTCACACCTTTGGAAAGGATTGTCTGGTCCTTTCCTGCCCCTATATTGAGGGTGACTTTCGCTATCCTGATCTTTCGCATGGGATTCATGGTTTAAGTTCGGCGTATGCGTCATCTATGACGATGACGAATTCTTTTTTTGTCTCATGGACGGTTTTGTCTTCGCTGAAGGTGATTGTCTGTCCGCTGATCTCGTCAACTTTTGCGACTCGTCCTGTGTGGGCTCCCTTGAATACGAAGACTGTTGCTCCTTTTTCGAGCTTGTAGTGGTCGATGATCTTTTGGATGGGAAGTTCCACTTTGATTGTGTCTCCGACAGCATAGGTGTCTTTGTCGATGAGAAACGTTCTTCCGTCCATTGTCAGTAGCTGGATCTTTTTTCCCTGAAGGGTGTGTTTTCCGACGATCTTCGCGATTTTCATTTTTTTGTCGGCAATTTTGAGCGGGCTGAGTTTTCCTCGCTTGGTTATGGTGAGTAGATAATGCGCTTTGAGGTCAGGAATGGATATGGTGTCGAAGAGGCCGACTGGAAATCGTATTTCTGTCCTCGGTTTTTGGTTGACGAGGACTGCCTTTTTTTGGAGTGCGCTTTTGAGTTCTCTCGTGGTTGAGAAGAGGGAGAGGTTCTCCTTGAGGATGACTGAGAGTGGCAGGGTGTATTTTCTGTCTTGCCCGCCAGGTCTTGGTTTGGCGATGAATTTGGTTTTTTTCCGTGGCACTGCCCAAGTGCTTGGTGCACGTATCCGTTTGAGGTGGTTTTTGACCATTGTATATTGCTCCGTTAGTTTTCTTTGAGTTTCTTTTTTCTTCTCTTGTCATCCATTGCGAGTTCTGTGATGATCACGTTTGATGGGTGGATGGGAACTCTCGTTTTTGACCCGTCTTTCTTGTCGCGTTCGATCTTTGAAATGTACAACCGCATCTTCCTGATGCTGGCTTCTTCCACTTTTCCTTCTTTTCCCTTGAATTGGCCGCGCAGGATTTTGACTTTGTCCCCTTTTCGTATGTGCACGTGTCGCATGCCGTGCTTCTTTCGCAGTTCAGGGAGGAGGTGTACTGAGAGAGCGCGGGTTTTGATATGCAGGGGCGCATTGATAGCATATTTCCTTTGCTTGCGCGGTTGCGTGCTTGATTTCCATTTCCGTGAATATTCTTTTTTCATTATACGATGATGCTTGCAATTTTTGCGACGGCTGGCCAGCGTGCGCAGGCCTCTTTTGCTATTGGCCCTTTGAGGATGGTTCCTTTGGGGTTTCCTTTCTCGTCCTTGAGTATGACTGCGCTGTTGTCTTCGAACTTGACCCGGGTTCCGTCAGGGCGTCGATATTCCTTTTTCTGCCTGACGATGATTGCGAAGACGACCTGCTTTCTCATCTCAGGCCGTCCTTTTTTGACTGAAGCAAGGACGAGGTCGCCGATTCCTGCAGCAGGGCTTTTGCCTTTGACAGTATTGTGTCCTTTGACCGAGAAGATCTTGATGACCTTTGCTCCGGAGTTATCACAGGTTTCAAGGTACGCTCCGACAGGGAGACATTTGGGTATTTTTCCTTTGATTGCTTTCATGGGAGTATTTCTGTGACGACGAAATTTTTTGTCTTGGAAAGGGGTCGTGTTTCCATGATGACGACTTTTTGTCCGCTTCTCGCGTTGATGTTTTCAGGATTGTGCGCCTTGACCCGCGAGCGTCGGCGTTCATACCGTTCGTATTTCTTGACGTATTTGGTGCGTTCCCATTCGACTGTGACTGTTTTATGCATTCGGTCGCTGATGACTGTTCCGACGAATTTTCTTCCGTGGGGGATGATTTTGTCTTTCATTTTATCTTGAGCCGCTCCTCCGGCCTTTTCGTGATCCTGTTTCCGATGACAGTTTTTCCGTTGATGAGGAATGTTGCGTCTTTTTTGAGGATTTTTTTTTCCTTTCCTTGGCTGGCTATGGTGAATGTGTGCTTGGTTTCGTTGATGATTGTTCCTTTCATATTGACTTGTCCTTTGTTCCTGCTTGCGACAATTGCAAGTTCTAGGCCGATGAATTCTTCCTTCATCATGTGTGCAAGGGTTACTTGGAGCGTTTGAGTTCTATCGTGTCTGCGGCAAAGCCGAGGTTGACGAGTTCTGTCCTGATCTTTCCAAGGTGGTCTCCTTGGAGTTCGATCGCTCCGTCTTTTGCCGTTCCGCCGCAGGCGAACTTGTTCTTAAGCTTCTTTGCCAGGTCTTTGAGATCGATGTCGTTTTGGTTGATCCCTTGGATGATGGTGTATTTCTTGCCGAATTTCTTCTTGATCATCGACACGTTGATCTTCTGGCTTTCCTTTGTTATGCTTTCCCATATCCCTAACTCTTTGGGTAACCCTGTTATGGGATCTATGTCAGTCATTTTTGTTGTGTGATGAGTGTTTTTATTTTGGCGATGTTTTTCTTGATGTTTCGTATCTGTGAGGGATTCTTCGGAGTGGTTCCGGACGCGACCTGCGAATTGAGCTTCATGAGTTCAAAAGAGAGTTCGTCTTCTTTTTTCTGGAGTTCTTCTGTCGAGAGTCCTTGGAGCTCTTTAAATTTCATCTGGCAACCTCCTTGGGTTTTCGTGTTGGTTTCTTTCTTGGCTTCTTGGTCTCTTTTGCGTCTTTGCCTGTTTTAGTCTCTTTCGGGGATTCTTTGGTTTCTGCCGCCTGTTTCTTCGTTTTTTCCGCGTCGGCTGGTGTTTCCTTTTCCACTGTTTCTTGTTCCTCTTTGATTCTGATGCGGTCTGGAAGGATGATGTCAGGTGGCATGATTTTGACTCTGATTCCGATGATTCCTGATTTGAGCTTTGCCTGTATTTCTGCCTTCTTGATCTTGTTGACTGCGATGTCTCCTGACTTTTTCAGGTAGCCCTGGTAGAACCTCCAGGTTTTTGCCCGGGAACTCGGGATCTTTCCTGAAATGAGTATTTCGACACCGAGCGCTCCTGAGTTCATGACTTCTGTCATTGACTTGTGGCCTATGCCTTTGAATCGGGAACTGCCGAAGCGCTCGAGGGCAGAGGCGATGGATTCGGCAACGATTGTCGCGTCAAGCATGGGATCCTGTACTTCTTCAATCTCGATCTGGGGGTTTTCAAGGCCAAAGCGCTCTTTGACTTCTTTGGTGAGTTTGGCGATGTTCGCTCCTGCGCGTCCGACGACGAGTCCTGGCCGGGCCGCTGCGATCACGATCTTTTCTCCAAGAGGGGTTCTGACGAGCCTGACTTCTGCAAGGCCTGCCTTGTTGAGGCTTTTGGAGATGTATTCCTTGATCTGGTGCTCCTTCATGTTTTTTGAGACGAATTTTCGCTCGATCATTGGTCTGTACCTTCTTTGGATGTGGCCTTTGCTTGTTTCTTTGCTTTTGCGGGCTTATCTACGGCTTCTGTCTTTCTGTCCTGTGTCTTCTCCTGGAGTACGATTTCGACGTGCGCCCGCTTCATGCGGCGCCGGGTTCGTCGCCCGTAATGAAAGGGCTTGTTGGCTTTTTGGGCTGCCGCGTGGATAATCTTGCAGGTTCCAAGCCCTCGTGTCTGGGCGTTTGCCTCTGCCTCTTTGACGAGCGCCAGTATTGCCGTGCAGGCGCGTATGGGATAGCGTCCGGCAGCCATTCCTGGCTTGTGCCCGAGCCCGTTTGTGAACCGGGTGAATCTTTGGGGCTCTTTTT
Source organism: Nanobdellota archaeon (assembly GCA_043825215.1). Classification (GTDB taxonomy): domain Archaea; phylum Nanobdellota; class Nanobdellia; order Woesearchaeales; family JAHJEM01; genus JAHJEM01. The sequence goes on along the minus strand of JBDRSD010000017.1, from coordinate 16,314 downwards.
TTTCTATCACGCGCTGCAGGTATGTTTTTGCGCTCTCGACGTCCTTGAACCTTATGCTTCTCGTTATTTCTATGGCCTGCTTGAATGATATGTCAATGTCTCGTGCGACAGCTCTTGCCATGTTTTCTTCATATTTTCCGTGCGCGTAATGGTATTTGCTCATTTGACAGAGAGGCTGGATGATGATTTTGTTGCGCCGACGCCTGGGGCGTTGTGTGCTGTTCTCTTTCTGGTGAGTGCGAATTCTCCGAGGTAGTGCCCGATCATCTCTTCCTGTATGATGATGGGGATGAATTCTTTTCCCGTGTGGATCCTGATTGTCTTTCCGACCCATTCGGGGAGGATGATCATGTCGCGCAGGTGTGTTTTCTTGTTGTCTTTCTTCTTGAGGTCGCTTATCAGTTTCTTTTTTTCGTCTGAAAATCCGCGTTTGATGTCGCGTCGTTGTCGTGAAGGCAGGATCCGGGCGAGTTCTTTGAGTGAGAGCGTCTGGAGTTCTTCGAGTGTCTTTCCTTTGTAGGTGAATATTTTTTTTGCCACTTTACTGCTTTCCTCTCTTTCTTCCAGTCCTGCGTGCGTAGAGCATGCCTACCTTTCGGCCAGGGGATGTGCCGCGCCTGACTGGTTTTGCCTTGGATTTTCTGCTTGTTCTCTTGTTTCCGAAGGGGTGATCAACCGCATTTTGCGCTGATCCTGAAACGATCGGATAGTATCTGTTCTTCTGGCGCATCTTGTGCACTTTCTTGCCTGCCTTGAGGAATGGCTTTTCAGGTCTTCCTCCTCCTGCGACAACGCCGATTGTTGCCTTGCATTGGGGGTTGAATTCCTTTTTTGTCTTGGAGGGCAAAAGGACGATGATCTTGGATTCTGTCTTGGTCACGATCTTTGCTGAGAGGCCGCTTCCTCTGACGAATTTTCCGCCGTCTCCTGGCCTGCATTCGATGTTGAAGATGTTCATGCCTTCAGGGATATTTGCGAGCGGCAGGGTGTTTCCGACCGCAAGCTGTGCGTCTTTGCCTATGGCAAGGGTGTTTCCGACGCGGACGCCTTCTGATGCGATGTGGAATCCTTGGGTCTTGTCTGGATACATGACTTTGAGTAGTGGCGCTGAGTGGGCCCTGCAGCGGAGGATCTCGATGATGTGCGCAAATTCCTTGTTTTCTACGCAGACGTATCCCTTGAATCTGAAGCTTGGCGCCCGGTAGGTGGGGCTTCCTTTTCCGCGTGCCTGTTGTGGTAGGTTTTTTCCCATTTTACATGAGTCCTAATTTTGTTGCGACATCGATTGCAGGAGTGTCTGCTGAGAAGCGCACATATGCCTTCTTTCTTCCTTTCGTGTCGGTGAATGTGTTGATTTTTATGATTTTGACGTTGAACCGTTTTTCGATTTCTGCTTTGATCTCCGCTTTTCGTCCGGACTCATCGACGACAAAGACGAGCTTGTTCTCTGATTCCATGAGCCTGATTGATTTTTCTGTTGACAGGGGATATTTGACGAGGTTCATTGTTTAGGTTTTTGGCTTCTTCGTTGTTGTTTTGGCTGTTTTTTTGGTTGTCGTTTTGGGAGTTGCCTTGATAGCTTCCTCTGGTTTTCTCTCTGTTTTTTTAGTCTCCTTGACTGGCTTTGCCTCTGTTGTTTTTTCTGTGGAACGTGCTGCGTTGTCAAAGTAGAGGTTTTCATTCTTGAGACGGTCAAGTGCGCTTGTCGTGTAGAGTGTTATTCGACCTGGATGTGTTCCTGGCGCGAGGATTTTTGCATTGAGGGCATCGATTCGTTCAATGGTTATTCCTGCAATGCCTCGTCCTGCTTTCATGAGCGGACAGTCTTTGGAGACGACGATGAGAAGGCCGATGGGAGTTATTGTCTTTCGTCCCCGCATCTTGCCTTTTCCTGCGCGTATGCGGGTTTTTTGTGAGCGGATGAGTTCTTCTGAAAATCCCAGTCTGGTAAGGGCCTGGTATGCGTCTTTGGTCTTTGTGATGGTTTCGATGTGGTCATCGATGATGAATGGGTAGTGTAGCGGGGGAAGATGCCCGCGTGCCTTGACGTGCGCGACGATCATGGTTGCGGAAAGCGCGCTTCTGATGGCTTTTCGTTTTTCTTTCTTGTTTATTTTCTGCTCCCACTGTTTGTCAGGCTTGGGCGGGTGTGCGCGTCGTCCTTTGACTGTTCCTGGTGCGAATGCGCCGACCCAGTTCATGCGGGTTCCGCGGCGGGAGAGGACTTTTCTTGGCACGCGGGAAATGCCTATGCCGTAGGATCCTCTATAGTCGCGTCTGCGCTTGGAGACGATTGCTGAGGGGCGTTTTCCTGCTTCGGCAAATGCGCCGTATGCTTGGCGTTCTCGTGAATGGTGTGAGAGAACTGCTTTTTTTATGAGGTCTGGCCTGACAGGCTCGTCAAACTGTGCAGGCAGGGTGACTGATCCTGTTTCTGTCTTGTCCGTGTTCATGATCTTGAGCTTCATTGCTTGGATTCCCTGCTGATGTAGTGTATGGTGGGAAGCGGCCTTTCCGTCTTGAGGCGGATGGGCTGGGTGAGGATGAGTGTCCGTTTTGTCGGGCCGATGACACTTCCTGCGATGAGGAGGTAGTCCATGCGGACTTGGCCGTAGTGGGGAAATCCGCCCTTGGGCGTGATGTCATCTTTTCCTATCTTGAATATCTGCTTGTTGTATTCGACGCGCTGGTGGTAGCCCATCTGTCCTGCATGTGCGACTCGGTACATGATGTGTCCTTGTCCACTCCAGCCGCCAAGGCTTCCTGGCCCGCGCTTGGTCTTTTCTGACTTGTGGTGGCGAATCGCGATGCCGAAACGCTTGACAGGCCCTTGGTAGCCCTTGCCTGTGGTGATGCCGTGGACATCTGCATACCCGCCTTCTTCGAAGACGATGGAGATGGTGATTTCTTTTCCGATGTGATTTTTGAGGAAGTCGAGTTTTTCTTGGATTGTTTTTCCGCCGATTCGGATCTCGAAGATTTCTGGTTTCTTCTTGAGCTTGATGAGTTTGGGTTGTGTGGCGACGATTGCGACGACATCAGAGTATTCTTCTGCCTTGATTGTGTCAAGGTCTTTTACGTCTGCGAATTTCTTGGGAAGGGGTCTCTTTCGTGCGACTTCTTTTGCAGGCTTGAAGAGAAGTTCAAGCGCTGGTTGTTTTGATGCGCGGATGGTTTTGTAGAAGCGGATGGCGAGGATATGGATGGGTGGGCACTCGAGGACGGTTGTGGGGTAGGAGACCTCGTCGCCCTTGGTGTGGGATGTCTTTCTGGTGTCGATGCCAACCACGTGGGTCATGCCTGCCTTGTAGCAGGGAAACGCGAGAAATGAGGGCTTGTCGCTTGTTGACCAGGAGCGGATGCGCGGGTATTGCCGCTTGGCGCGCACTCTAGGCCAGAACTGCATGCTTCCGTGTCGTGGGCTTTTTCGTTTTCCCATGTGTTTGTCGAAGAAAAAGAACCCTTTCTTTGTGTGCTGAAAAAGGCTCTTTTCCAGGCGATTTTCCTGTTATGTTCTCTATCCGTGGATGAGTACATTCTCGCGAAATCAGGGGTTGTTTATAAAGGTTTCTTAAAGTGTCGAGGAGCATGGGCATTTTACGTCAAGGCAAGCAGTTGCGCCAGCAGTTTTTGGTCAACAGTAAGCCACGCTCAGATCCCTCTGTATAATTTCGTCTTATACGTTACCGAAAACGAAGAGGGTGTTCGGCTACGCCTCAATCATCTGCATGCATCTGACGAGATTTCTGTGGAAAATCTTGCGAGGAAGGTCCGCACCTGTTAGCAGTTAACTGCGCTCCGTTAGCAGTTAAACGGGCGTACAGTAGAATTTCTCGAATGTTGTCAGTGTTTCTCGCTTGTCGTCGACTGCCTGCATGTTGTAGTTGGTGAGTTCTGTGTATCCCTGTCCTGGCGTGTTGTGGGTCCACATGTAGAGGGTGTGGTTGCCGTTTGTGCATTCGATGGCCTCTATGTTTCTGCAGGAGGATATCTTTTTGCAGTTGATGCTATCCCATGCAGCCCATTGTTCTGGGTATACTATTTTGAATTTGGAATCGTTGTGCTTGGACTCGACCATGTCGTAAAATTCGTAGGGTGTCTGGGTAAGTGATACTCTGAAGTTGTTGATGTTGTATTCCTTGGTTTTTCCAGAGTAGGGTGCTCGTGCTGCCCAGAAAGGGTCTTCCTTGTACTGTCCGGTTCCAAGGGCATATGTCTTTGCTGTGGGATCGTACGAGACTACGGTCAGGTATATCGCAATGAAATTTTTATTGTATGAACTCATCCCTTCGACGATTTCTGCTATTGACCAGCCGTTGAGGTTGGGCACGATGCCGTCTGTCTTGACAATTTCTGTATCATTTTCTTTACGGCGGAGTGTGGAGAAGTTTCGTTCTGGTTCAGTGGTCTGGTTCTGCGTGATGTTTTGTGGTGGAGGAATGCTGGTTGTGTTTGTGATGTTCTCTTCTTCTGGCAGGTTGCACTCGGTCAGGTTGTACACGAATCTTCCGTCAGGGCATTTGATGATTCGGGTGGATTCTTTGGGTGCGAGTTTGCACGAGGATATGATGAGTGCAGTAATGATCAAGATAATGGCTATATGTCCCCTGTTCATGGTGTTTTCATGAGATGCACTATTATATAAGGGTTTTGCCTGTAACATTTTTATAGGTGGAATGATTTGTTGTGGCTATGGATGTTGCGCATAGCTTGTCGTATTACAAGCGGGAGGATATTCGAAAGGAGATGGCATCCCATGCCAGGGGAAAGGAGATTGGTATTCGGTATGGGGATTTTTTCGGTCGAAGGCCTGATGTCATCACCTATCCTGCAGATATTTTGGAATTTGCAAAGAATAAGGCAACAAGCTTTCATATGTCTGAGGAGATCTGGAAAAACCCCTTGCATCTCAAGCAGGAGATGTCAAAGCGCGAGCTTGATGATCTGAGGAAGGGTTGGGATTTGGTCTTGGATATTGATTGTGCGGTTCTTGAGTATTCGACCCTTGCCGCGTATTTTACGATTAAGGCCTTGAAGCATCATGCTATTGGGAGCGTGTCGTGCAAGTTCTCTGGGAATAAGGGGTTTCATATCGGTGTGCCTTTTGAGGCATTCCCTGCGCACATTCATGGAGTGGAGACGCGTCTTCTTTTCCCTGAAGCTCCGCAGAGGATTGCAGCATACATTAAGTTTCTCATCGAGGAGCCGTTGCAGAAGGCGATTTTGAAGTTGGAGAAGGGAAATGTGGCAAACGTCCTTAAAAAGACAGGGCTTTTAGCAGGGGATGCCATTTCTGAGGATGGTAAGTCGCTTCTTGTAGAGCGATTTTTGGCGATTGATACCATGCTTATCGCGAGCAGGCACATGTATCGCATGCCGTATTCATTGCATGAGAAGTCCGGTCTTGCAAGCATTCCCATTAATCCGGATGAGGTGTTGCGGTTCAAGAAATCTGATGCTCACCCAGAAAATGTGAAAGTGGTGTACCATTTTCTTGCGAGGGAAATTGCAAAGTCTGAGGAGGCGAAGAGTCTTGTCGTGCAGGCATTTGATTTTAAGCCAAAACATACAGAGGAAAAGAATGATCTGAAGCAGTCATATGATGACCTGATAGGTACTGACGCGGTTCCTGTGGAGTTTTTTCCGCCGTGCATTCTGAATATCCAAAGAGGACTGAAGGATGGCAAGAAACGAAGCCTGTTCGTTCTGAAGAATTTTCTCATGAGTCTTAATTGGGATAAGGATATGATTGAGAAGTTCGTTTTTGAGTGGAATAAGAATAACCCTGAGCCCTTGCGGGAGGTCATCATCAGGAGCCAGTTGCGCTATGCACATAAGGTCCTTCCGCCGAATTGCAGTAATACTGCGTATTATAAGGATTTTGGCGTGTGTACGCCAGACAATTTCTGTGCTCGCATCAAGAATCCAGCGCAATATGCGAAGCTGAAGGCTTTGCTTCAGAAAAAGAGAGGGGGGAGGAAGAAACAGAAAGTCGTGAAAAGCCCGCAAAAGACAGCGAAAGAGGAGACTGCTCCCTCGCAGTAAAGAAGAAGGTATATTTCTTGCAATTACATTGATTCCAATCTCTTGATCCGCTCATTCACATCGGGGTGAGTAGAGAAGAGGCTGTTCATGAATCCTTTGGCGTTTCTCAGCGGATTTTCTATGTAGAGATGTGCTGTTGCCTTGTTTGCGGTGTCGACAACCTTGTCGTGGTCATCCCTGATTTTCTTGAGCGCTCCGGCAAGACCGGGAGGATATCTGGTGAGTTGCGCGCCTGTTGCGTCTGCGAGGAATTCGCGCTTGCGGGATATGGCCATGCGGATCATCTGTGCAAAGATGGGTGCAAGGATTGCAAGGACGAGTGCTAGGATGATGAGAAAGAGTCCTGCCGCGCCGCCTCTGCTGTCTCGCCGCCCTCCGCCAAAGAGGAACATCCTGAGCATGAAGTCGGAGAAGAGGACGATGACTCCGACGAGTACTGCGACGAGCATCATGTACCTGATGTCGTAGTTTTTGACGTGGCTCATCTCGTGTGCGATGACGCCTTCGAGTTCTGTCCTGTTGAGGCGTTTCCTTGCGCCTGTCGTGACTGCTATGGATGCATGCTCTGGATCGCGCCCTGTTGCGAATGCGTTTATCGATGTTTCTTCTATAATGTACACCTTTGGCATGGGAATGCCTGCGGCTATCGAGAGTCCTTCGACGGTGTTGATGAGGAAGGGGTCGTCTTTCTTGGTCACCGGTTTGGCATGGCTGATTGCAAGGACGGTCTTGTCGCCAGTGTAGTAGTTGATGAGTATCATGACGATCGCGATGATGAATGCGACAATCATGGCAATAATTGCACTTCCTCCCATGATGGCTGAGTAGAGCCATCCGAGAAATATGATGAATGCTGAGAAGAAGAAGAGCAAAAGATAGGTATTTGCCTTGTTTTTGGCTATCTCTGCATAAAAGTCAGTTTTCACCTTACTCGAAGCTGACCTTCACAGGTTCGCGCTCTGCCTTTCCTTCTGTCTTGAAGTATTCTTTGGCTGTGAAGTTGAACATTCCTGCAATGACGCTTGTGGGAAATGTCTGTATCTTCGTGTTAAGCTTGAGGACTGAGTCGTTGTAGAACTGTCGGGAGTAGGCGATCTTGTTCTCTGTTCCTGAGAGTTCTTCTTGGAGTTGCATGAAGTTCTCGTTTGCCTTGAGTGTTGGATAGTTCTCTGCGACAGCAAATAGTGTCTTTAAGGCGCCGGTGAGCATGTTGTCTGCCTTTGCTTTCTCTGGAAGGCTTTTGGCGTCACCCATGGCTGATCGGGCCTTTGTCACGTTCTCAAAAACTTTTCGCTCGTGCTTGGCGTACCCCTTGACTGTTTCGATCAGGTTTGGTATGAGGTCGTATCTTCTTTTGAGCTGCACGTCGATCTGGCTCCACGCATTCTCTATCCTGTTGCGAAGGACGACGAGGCTGTTGTATATCCCGATCAGTATGAGAAGTATCAGGACGACTATTGCTATGATGATGTATATGGCAAGCATTGTTGACCACCTCTTTCCATGGAGTACTCACACCACTTTATAAAGCTTATTGCCAAAAAGTGCTGAATATGCCTACTGCTTACTTTTTCGTAACTTTCTCTTCTTTCATCACTTTTTTCGCGATAAAAAAGACGACGAGTGCGATGATGATGAAATTTAAGACTGCTCCGAAAAATGCTCCCCAGCCAATGACAATTGATCCGAGTGTGAATGTTGCTGTCTGCCATTCTCCGCCCGGGATGAATGGTGTCACGATTGGCATGACAATATTATTCACTAAGGACTGGACAAGGGTTGTGAGTGCCACACCGATGATGAAGGCGACTGCAATGGCCATGACCTTGTATTCTTTTAAGAAGTCCTGAAATTCGCGTATTACACCCATTGTTTCACCCCGTATTCTTAAAAAAGATGCCGTGGTGGTTTTTAAACCTTTCGTCCATAGGGGAAGGTGAGGACGTCTTTGATGCGTTTGGCTTTTATTGGCCCGATAAGAGGGACTTGTCTGAGTTCTTCTTCTGTTGCCTTGATGATGTTTTCGACGCTGCCGAATGCTTCCAGAAGTGGTTTTGCAAGGATTGTTCCGATGCCAGGAAAGCTTGAGATGATGAATTCCTGCTGCTCTTTGATTGTGAGCGGCTTTGCTGTGTGGAATTGGTGGGCTGCAGAGGGTATTTGTTCTTGTTTTGCAGTGACGAGGAGAAACGCCGCTGTTTCACGGTGGTTTTTGGTCCGGATGAGCGGGATGTTGAATCCGATGGTGATTGTTGAGATCATGCCAAGGATTGCGTTTTGGTGGATGTTTCTTTGTGAGAAGAGATCTTCTTCTCCTTCGATGATGACGAGCGGCCGTTCGTATTGGCGTATGTCTTTCATCTGGGAGAGGAGGCGCCCGTCCAGGATGGAATCGACAAAGTCAGGCACTTTCTTGATTTCGACACAGACCCGTTCTGAGAGCAGGTAGTCCCCGACTTCGAGCCTTTTCAGGCTGATGTCTGCGCCGCGGGAGAGGAGTTCCTTGAGTAGTCCTGATCCTTTTTCGCGGTAATCGGTGTAGATCTTGATTTGGGGTTCGTCTGTGTATGTGACAAGGGTCTGTTGGGGTTGTTTTTCCATTTGCACGCCCTTGAAGCCTTTCAGTGTAGTGATCATCTTTTTTTCTTTGGCTTGTGAGGACCAGCGGTAGTTTTCGTCTCGCGTGCCACGGGTGACGAGTATGAAGACTTTTCCTTTTTCAAGCCTTCCCGTTCTGCCTCTGCGCTGTACCGTGCGTATGGCTGAGGGTACTGGTTCGTAGAAGATGACACAGTCGACTTTGGGGATGTCAAGCCCTTCTTCGGCAACACTTGTCGCGATTAAGCAGGTGAATTTCCCTTGTTCGAATTCTTCGAGTATTTTCTTCTGCTCCTTTTGGGTTAAGCCTGCTGTTTTTCTTTTTTGCTGCCCGACGAATATTTTCGCAGATATCTTGTTTTTTTCGAGGAGGGACTTGATGGTGTCTGCCTGGTCCCGGTATTGAGTGAAGATGATGATTTTGGAAGTTGGTGTGGCTTCTTTTTTGAGGATGTCGAGGAGTTTTGCGAGTTTCGGGTGCTCAATACCTCCTTCTTTGAGTTCTTCGGCAAGGAGTTTTGCTGAGCGGAAATTATTGTCTTTCATGAGATTCTGTGTCGCTTTTGTTTTTGTGGTGCGCGCTTGCTCTTCGAGTTTACCCAGGTATTCAAGAAGAGAATAGATGCCTTGGGTTTCGCAAAGCTCTATGGCGTGGGAGACTTTCATGGCTTCTGCAGAAAGGCTGAGTGCGCGAAGGAGGGAGTAGTCTTTTTCGCCTTGTGCGATTTTTGCCTGTATTTCCGACTGAAGAGAAAGAAGGGCAGTCTTTGACCAGAAGTCTCCTTTGATGTGTGTTTCTTGTTTTAATGCGTTGATTTTCTCTTGGAATGAACTATCGAGGTATCTTTTGATTGCCTGGATTTTTTCTGGAAGCGCGACCTTCACCCATTCGATGTCGATTTCTTGCACATAATCCCGCACATCCGGGTCTGCTTCAGTGCGCACTTCTACTTTTTCTATGAAGAGGGCACGCATGACGTCGCGTATTTCCTCTTCGTTTCCCCCGGGGCTGGCCGTGAGTCCGAGGATGCGCGGGTACGGTCCTGTCTCTGCATATTTTTTGGCGATGAAGACGTATGCATAGTCTCCTGTTGCGCGATGGGCTTCGTCGAAGATGATAAGGCTGACCTTGTCCAGGGAGATGTTCTTGTTGATGATGTCGTTCTCCATTCCTTGTGGTGTGGAAAAGATGATTCTGGCAGAGTCCCAAAGCGCTGTCCTTTTTGCCGGAGGAATCATGCCTGTGAAGACTGCGTACGTCTCAGGAGGATGGGTGGTGATTTTTTGAAATGTGGTGAGGTGCTGAAGGACTAGTGGGCGTGTCGGCGCGAAAAAGAGTATCTTTGAGTCAGGGTATGCGCTGAGGCGTTGGATTGCGAGAAGGACTGCGATCGCTGTCTTGCCAAGCCCGGTAGGAAGGACGACGAGGGTGTTGTGATTCACGCAGGTGGCAAAGATGGTTTCCTGATAGAGACGCGGGGTGAAGTCCTTGAGCATGCTGAGTTGAGAAAGCGTGTACTTGTTTTAAATGTTAGTGAAAAAAAGAAAAGAAAAAAAATGAGATATTTATCTTCGTCCGCGTGCCATCTTGGCGCGGGAAATATCTCCTTTCTTGTCGACAAAGTAAAGGTATCCCTTATCTTTTTTGACGCCGACTTTTGCGACTTTCTCAGGTTTGCCCTTTGGTTTTTTCTTTCCGCCGCCTCGCGCCATCTTTGCTCGTGAAACATCTCCGTTCTTATCAACGAAATAGAGATATCCGTTTGCTTTGCGTACACCAACTTTAGCTACTTTTTCAGCCATGTATTTCACCCCAAATAAAATGTTTTTAAGGAGTTATTAGTCGAGGGTGTATATAAATGTTTCGGATATGCCGACGGTGGGGAAAAAAAGAATGTTTATAAATACTCAGGGTTTTTTGCCTGGCATGGGGTTTGTCAAGGTGCTGGGCGTATTCGATATTGTCGCAGGAGTGCTTATCTTGCTTGGCACATTCTTTCATTTCCTGCCACAGAAGGCGGCGATCGTCTTCGCCATTTACCTGATCATAAAAGGGCTTCTTTTCCTTCAGAATTTCACGAGCAAATTGGACGTCATTATCGGAGCATACATATTTCTTTTGCTCGTCTATCCCATCACGTTGTTGAGCGTTGTTTTTTCTGCGCACCTGATCATCAAAGGGTCTCTTTCAGTCATATGAACAGGATGTCAGCTTCCTAAGAAGATACGGGGGAGCAGTTCAAGTACTGTCATGACGAAGAGGATGAGACCGCCAATGAGTGTGCCAAGGACAATTGCTGGGTCTGCAGAGGAGACGGCAATGAGTGTCAGAAGGATGATGAAGAATGCCATGAATTGGATGATCCTCGACCATTTGTACATGCCCGCCCCCATGTTTTTCGGAGCAGGCACAAAGGAGATGAGTGCGAGTGGAAGAGCAATTCTTACCACTTCTGAGAAGATCGGGCTGTGGAACAGGCCGGAAAGGATGAGAAAGAAGAGCGTGATGATGAAAATCGTGATGGGAAAGAGAAGTGAGATGAATCCTATGTCACGATCGTGGACGTCTGAACGGTAATGGCCGAGGCGAAGCCGTGGGTGAAGGCCGAGGATGACAAAACCCGGGATGAGGACTATTGCGTATCCGAGGAAGAGGAATGTCACGGCGATTCCAAGAACGATGAAGATGGCTGAGTTATGGTATTCTACGACATATCCGAGTGCGAGGCCGCGCTTTTTTTGGATGAGTATCGCAATGTAGGTGATTATCGCTGTGCAGATGAATGCGAAGAGGAAGTACGAGAGTCCTGTCGTGTAGGAGAAGTCTGTTGTTCTCCACCTGTTGATGAAGAAGATGAGGGAGAAGGAAAGGACGGAAAAGAGCAGGTATCCTGTCTCCTTCCTGGAGAAGAGCGGTGCGGCATTCTCGTTTTCCATATACACGTTCTAGCCTTGGGGTTTTTTAAATGTTTCTGAAAGGAGGCGCTCCATGCCTTTTTTGTGCCCTGCACCAACGACTGCGAGAATGCGCGCGTCAGGGTGCTGGTTATGAAGGTGGCTGAGTTGTTTTGCCATGTGCACGTTTCGTTCGTGGATGAGTGCGAGATAGATTCCCGGGTATCTTTTTTTGAGTTCGAGAAGGAGTGTTTCTATGAGTTCTTCAGGAGGCACTTGCCTGAGGTCGAGACGTATGCGTTTCGAGAATGGCGCAAGAATTATGTCTTTTGCGAGGCGGAATTTTTCTTTTGTCGTGAATGCCTGAGAGAAGCGTTGAAGGGTGATGATGATATCCCTATCAATCAGCGCGAGAGTCTTTTTGTTGTGCTGGGCAATCTTGATCGCATACTTCATGTCGGATCCGGGTGTCATGTGCACGATATCCCCTAGTCTTTTTTGAAGAGCGCGTCCGATGAGTGCAAAGAGGTAGCCAGACACGCCGATGCGCTTGATTATTGATAGTGGCAGGGAGTCTTTGGTTTTAGAGAGGAGTCCGACCATGCGGGAATAGTCGAGCTCGACCGCGATGATGTCTGGCTGCAAGGAGTCATACGCGTGTTTGATGTCTCGTATAGACGTTCTTGCGATGTGGCTCGTGCCGATGATTGTTATTGTCATGAAGAAGTGGAATGCATGCACTCTATTTATGTATTTGTCTCTGAAACTGAATCAGGCAGCTAGGTTACGAGTCCAGGATAGTCTTTGCGTTTTTTTCCGTAAGGGGTCTTGTATCGTCTCAGGTTATCTATCAGTTCCTTGTTTGCGGGTGTTTCGCGGCCACGAAGGATGAGATGTGATCTGAGTTTGATGAGTACCTCATCGACATCTATTCCTGCAGGGCAGGCTGTTTTAATGGAACCGTCGAGAAGGAAGCTATATGCTTCGGATGTGGGTGTGCCTTCTTTGCAGATGAATGCCTTGTTCCTGTTGGATCGTGTCTCTTTTCTGTGCAGCCGAAATACGGGGCAGATCAAGTTACAGTTTCCGCAGAGGTTGCAGTTTTTCATCTGAAATCGATCAATGCCCCCCTGTTTAAAATGTTTCCGTAGTCATATTCCTGTTTGAGGGCGATGATTTTCTTTTTTGTGTCGTGTGGCACATAGTTTTTTTTGGTGCGCCCATAGCCGAAGGCGCTTCCTAAGTGCATGTCTGCATGAAGGCCAAGGTCGTGGAGTGCACTTCTGAGAAGGATGTCTTTTTGGGTGTAGCAGAAGAAAAGGGTGGAAAGCCCGATTGGGCCAAAGCAGGGAAGGTCGTCTTCTTCGCAGATGGTGATGAGGTGAAGTATGTCGTCTGATGAGACGTCTTCCCAATACTGGTAGCCTTTCAGTCTGAGCACGTCATAGATTCCGTCCCTTTTTTGCAGGATGGAATTGACGTCTGCAGGTTCTCTCGCATCACCCGCATTGGAGTAGTATTCTATGATGAGGTGGTGGGAATGGGGAAGGCCTATTGCCGTTGCTGCTTTTTTGTTCAGGTAATCGATGGAAAGGATGTCAGATCGTCTTTTGAGTGAGGAGACCGCTTGCAAGAGCGCGTCTTTATCTGTATATGCGGTGATGCTTGCGGTGGATGTGAATACGCTTTCGAGGGAAATGATTATTCTTGTGATGATGCCGGTCGTTCCTTCGCAGCCGACGACTCGATCAAAATTGTCCTTAAGTGAATAATGCTTGCCAGTGCCGTCGAGGTATTCGAGTTGCTTGATGTGCTGTATTGCGCGCCCGAGCCGGTAACTTCCAGGAGAAAGGTCGTTTCTGGCAAACACTCCGCCTAGTGTCGTGTGGGTCTTGATGTAGGGGCGGATGGGAAAGGTAAGTCCGTTCTTTTGCAGGTAGGAGTGTAGGCTTGCAAGGGAGATGCCTGGTTCAAGGTCTGCTGTCCGTGCGGATTTGTCGAGGTTGTAGAGCGCGTTCATCGATGTCATATCCAGGATGATTGCTTTGCTGCCGATGGTTGCTGCTGTTGTTCCTGTGCCGAATCCGCGGGGGATAAGGCTTGCATTGATGCGGTTGCAGTAGAGTATTGCTTTCCTGATTTCGTCTGCTGTTTTGGGAAAAACGACGGCTGTTGGAATCTGTTTTTGGCCTGAGGCGTCATATGAGTATGCGATGAGGTCTCGTTCGTTCTCAGTGACTCTTTCTGGTCCGAAGATGGCGCGGAGTGGGTCTATCATTTGTGTTGGAGGCAGCGTGGCGCATAATCCAGGCTGCCTGTTTTGATGATGCCTTTTTCTTGCCCGAGGAATGCTGTGTAAAAGGCAGGATTGTCGCAGCGGGATCCTTGTTCTGTATAGGTGCAGACTGCGTGAAGTTTGATGACTTCATGGCTTTGACCTATTAGATGATACATAGTCTTATCAGAAAGATCATCTCGCCCCCCTCCTTGTTTTCGTAAGGGAAATGGTCCGCCCTCGCTTGTTTTGTCAAGGCCTGCAAGGATAACTATATCTCCTTGACGAGCTCGTTCTTCAGCGTAGGCAATAATGGGATCGTCTGCAAACTGTACATCGTTAACACCGATAATCTGACGTGACCCTTGATAGATTACTGATGCAAGATCTGAAGTGTTCTGGAAGAATTGTTCTTTGATGGGGATTTTACCGTGGTCTATCGATACCTGTCCTGATGATGTCTGTTCTGGTGATGCGTTGTCTGTTGATGTTTTATTAGTGTCCCTTCGTTCAAGGTCGTATACTTGCGTGAAATAATGATAAGGGTACTGTGCGACTTCACAGCGTCGAATGGCGAGCATAAGCTGTTCTGTTTTTCCTGATTTCATACAGCCGACAACCGCGATGGTTGCTCCTATATCCATTTTCCAGTAATATGATATGAGGTCGAAGAGTTCCATTATGTTATAAATGCCTCTGACAGTTCTTTGATGTTCTTGTTCGTGTTTTTTTTGAGGTGGTAGTAGCAGACAGGGCATGCGACAAGGATTTGTTGTTCAGGTGTTTCTTCTGCGCGCTTTTTGGCAAGTGCATTTGCGAGAGGCTGGTTGTTCTGGGAAAGTCCGCCTGATGCACCGCAGCAGATGGTCTGTTCTTTGTTGAAGGGAAATTCCTTTATTGTTATTCCTGTTTTTTTGAGCAGTTCACGAGGTTCTGTTGTCAACCCCAGTTTTCTTGCAAGGATGCAGGAATCATGGTAGGCGACGATTGTTGATCGTCCTGGTTTGATAAGGTCTCTTTTTTCAAAGAGGACTTCTGTGGTGTGTTTTGCTAAAAATCCATATTTTTCTTTGAAGATGGCGACGCAGTGGGGGCTAGGGGATATGATTTCAGTGATGTTGTTTTTCTTGAGGATGGTGAGATTGTAGGCTTTGAGGTCTTCAAAGTCTGAGAAGTATCCTGCGTTATAGGCTGGGCTTCCGCAGCAGCCGAGGTTTGGAAGAGTGATATAGTCTATGCCGAGGTCTTTGAGTATGTGTTGCCAGTTGGAATCGAGGTGGGGAAGAAGGGTTGAGAGTGTGCATCCTGGAAAATAGAGCGTCTTTTCTTTTTTCTTTGAAAATATATTCAAGTAATCACCCGATTCACGAGTGAAATAGAAATCTTTGTGCTTAATAAAAGTTTCTGTTTGAGAGTAGCTACACTTTTGTTATTTTTGAAAGTGCGTTTGTGAAAAGGTTTCCTACATATGGTGCTTGCACCCAGACACCGATGTCAAAAGAAGGGTGGACGTTTTGGTCGTCTGTGAGCATGAAGACAGTATGGAGGTTATCAATGATACAGACGCGTCCCTTCACATCGGCGTTCTTGACGTCTGCGATTTTCTGCAGGTCGGAAAGAATCCCGTCTGACTTTTTGCTTATAGGTGCGACAATGGATATTTTAATCCCTCGCTCTTTTGCTTTTCTTAGGGTTTTTTTGAGGGAGTCATATTTGCGAAGAAGCCCTTCTTCTGTTGTATATATGACGACTGACTTCTTGGCTTCTTTTATAAGATAGTCGAGGTGGTTGTAGATGTTGTTTCTGCCTTTGATTGATCCGGTGATGTCTTGCGGGTCTGTTGCTTCGATTCCTTGTGAATGGAGTAGGTTGAGTTCTGTAAGAATTTTGCTTGTGCGAAGCTCTTCAAGTGATTTTTCCTGTTCTTCTGCATCATTTTGGACGCGCTTCTTCACGCGTTCGAGAACTTCTGCTGGAGGAACAGCCATATACTTGATTGGCTTTGCTATTTTCATGATGATGAAACCCTTTTTTTCAAGGCTTTCAAGAACGTCGTATGATCGTGATCTGGGGACATTGGCAATATCTGAGAGTTCTCCTGCTGTTGAGACGCCGCGGGAAAGAAGTGCTGTCCAAAGCTTTGCTTCATATGTGTTGAGTCCGAAGTCCTTTATTTTTTTCAAAAAGTCAGTTTGCACGATCATTGTATCAACCCGTTTTGCGCTCACTCTGAGACGCTTTAATTAACTACTTTAAAGGGAATGCAAATCTCCTATATAAATGTTACGATTTTGTCGCTATCATACAGTAACAAAGAAATATTTCCTCCCTAAACAAGCGTGGTGTTTTTCGAATAAAATTGGCTTTGCGAGACAGCTACCCCTTGATTTCCTATGGAAAAAGTTTTTGTGTGGCAAAAAAGTGTGTTGTTTCGTCAAAAAATGAAAAATCAAAACTTTTTCGCGTTATATATATATTTATCTATATAGAAAATATAATAT
>JBDRSD010000016.1:0-3592 GCA_043825215.1 Nanobdellota archaeon | reverse complement strand
CACAACATTGTCATTATCGATGACCGTCAACAAAAAATAAATACATTCGCCGCGGTGCGAGATACGGCAAGCATCCCGCAGGATGCTTGACGAGGAGCACCGCGGAAGGGGGTCATAGGGGGTCGCAACCCCCTATTTCATGATGACATCTTCTCTGACTTTGATCCGCGGCCGAAGACTGAAGCCGCGCTTTCTATCGACTTCCTCAATGAATGCAGGCAGGCAGTGTCAGACAAGCCGCTCAAGGGAGAATTGGAACTCAGGATACTCGTCCCGAAAAAAGGCAGAAGGAAGAACTAAAGAATAGGCAACGCCTCCACGCACACTTCGACAGGCATTTTCACATCGAGAAGGTCGAGGTAAAAAAGGTGCGCCAGGAGGGATTCTTCTGGTTCCTCCTCAGGGGAGTGCTCATCTTCATCGCGCTCCTCATCCACGATTACGAGGGACTTCTCTTCACCTTCCTCCAGATCCTCTTCGAGCCTGCAGGATGGTTCATCATCTGGACTGGCCTCGAGAAAATGCTCGTCGAATCACGAAAAATGCAGAAAGAATTCCACTTCTACCAGAAGATGAAAGGAGCGAAGATACTCTTTGCGTCGTATTAATTGCACATTACATCTCAGAGAACCCAATAGATAAAAAAGTTGTAGTTCGATTTCTTTTCTTTTTCATTAGACGATGTCACAAATGTGGCATACCAACCCGTGCATTTGCACGGGCATTCTCAGAGACAGTTTTCGCCAAAGGCGAAAATAGTCACCAGGCAACGCCTGGGATAGTAAAAGAAAAAACCGTTCCTCCCCCCTCGACCATCCGTTATATTCTCACTAATGGCAGGGTATAAAATACATCACATTCTGCACATCGCAAAATATTGTGCGGCAGGGGCGGGATTCAATGCAAACCAGAGGTTTGCATGAACATGTGAACTTTGTTCACATTGTTTTCAGAAACCTCGAAGGTTCATTTGAACCCGCAGGGGACTGTCCATCCCACCAACGCATCAAGCTGGCGCAATACCAGGTTATGCGACCCTGCCTTTACACAAATTTTAAATACCACCTGCCCTTTTTGGTTATTGGACTGTCCACTCCCACCAGGGCATCAAGCTGGTGCTTTTCTTTCTTCATAAACCTTGCTGAGAAAAAAGGTCCATTTTTCCGAGAAGATTGAAAATTTTCTCCGGACGAATCATATACCTTTTTATATGAGTGCAACCTCATTCCTGCAATGGACAAGGAAATTCTCGATTCGTACATAAAAGCAGGGCAGATCGCTGCAGAATGCCTCCAGTATGGCAAGAGCCTCATGAAAAAAGAGGCACTCCTCAGGGATGTATGCGATAAAGTCGAAGAAAAGATCATGACAATGGGCGGCGGAATCGCATTTCCAGCGCAGATCTCACTCAACCAGGTCGCTGCGCACTTCTGCCCAACACAAGACGATAATATCGCGTTCAAGGAAGGAGACCTCGCAAAGCTTGACATCGGCGTGCACATCAACGGCTACATCGCAGACACGGCGCTTACAGTGAATTTCGGAGACCATGACAAGCTCGCCAAAGCATCACGCGATGCAGTGGATAATGCAACCAAGCTCATGGCAGTCGGAGTAGAACTTCGCGAGATCGGCAAAACCATCCAAGAAACCATATCCTCTTACGGCTTCTCTCCAATCAGAAACCTCTCCGGGCACGGCCTTGACAGATTTGAAGTGCACACAAGCCCGACGATTCCCAACTTCGACACCGGAGACACAACAACCCTGCATGAAGACATGGTCTGTGCCTGCGAACCCTTTGCGACAACAGGGAAGGGATCCATCTTTGAATCAAGCCATCCGACAGTCTATGGGTTTATTGCGAAGCGACCAGTTCGAAGCCCGTATGGCAGGGAGCTTCTCACAACAATCGAAAAATATGAAGGACTTCCCTTCACGACCAGATGGCTGCAGAAAAAACACGGAGCTGGAAAGACCGCATTCGGCCTTAAGGAACTCACGAACGCTGGAGTCATCAGAGAATACCCGCCACTTCCGGAAGTAACAAACGGGCTTGTCTCACAAGCAGAACACTCCGTGCTCTTTGACGGGAAGAAGAAGATTATATTTACGAAAAAGGAGTAAGTAGCTACACCCTATATCCTTTACTCTTCACTTTCTGTTTCCTCTCGCGCTCATACATCTCCGTCGTCGCTTTTTTCAGGTCCAGAAAGAGCTGCCACCAGATGACCCTGTTCTCCTGCGAGATCTTGAAATAATCGCAGGCAACATTGTAGGTGTTGATGAACTCTGTCGGTCCAGCGCTATTGACAAATTCGATCGTCTTCTTATGGACGGCATCAGTGATGCCGACAATCGAGACATCTTTTCTCGTGTTCATGAATGTATCCAATCGATCCAAGGGATACTGCTTTCCCTCGAAGAGGACCTTTGGCCTTGCAGGGATAATCCCTCCCGCAGTTGGCGTCTGCTGTTCAGGCAGGTCTTTTGAGAAATAGCAGGCGATCATGATGCACATGATATTTCCCATATTATACGTCCGCCACGAATCAGTAGAAAGCTCCTTATTGTAGAATTCCTCGGCTTGCGTCTTGTCTTTGATTGTGATGAGATGCCACAAGCGTCCCTTGAAATCTAGGATCTTCTGCTTATTTATCTTGAAGTAATCCGGAATCCTCGACGAGAATTCCGTGTATCCTTCGAAACGCATCTCAAGGATTGTCGAATAGAGAAACAGGGTTCCGAAGTTCTTGATCTTCTGCGCGCGAAGCTTCCATTTTTCTTCAACGGCTTCTTCATAAGCGAATTTATTCGCCATATTGTCCACATGATGATGCAATTCGTGGATGACAGACTTTTTTATCGTCTGGTAGGGGATGTTCTTATCAATGACCCAGGATATGAAGATTGCACCGATGAGCCAGAACCCGCTGTATTCGACATACAAGTGCTCCTTGTCGCAGATATTCGGGTCATACGCACCGAAATATTCCCGTCCTATTATCTGGACTACTTGTATCTGCACCTCCATCTCATCGCTTGTCAAAATTTCAGGAAATTCTTGCAAGACGTCACCAATGACCTTTGTCAGGAACAACGTCACGGTCTCCCTGAAGAGCTGATAGGGATATTTCTTCTTGAGAAATTTCATGAGACCGACAGATTGCTCCTCAAGGAGTTCCTTATTGTCGATCTTCCGAAGCCCCCATCTGGATATGATGTCATCCCGTCCTGTCTGGTAATTGAGGTATTCCTGAAAGGCATTCCGGTATTGCCTATCAGAATAGTTGTCGAAGTTGATGACGATATTCACGTTTTTTCCATGGAGTTGTGGCATTAATGTATTTTAGCAAATGATAGTTTATAAGTATTTTGGTGACTTCGGGTGTCCCCTACAGGAGGTTTATGATTTGAGTGATGAATATTTTCCGGGGCTCCAATTATAAGTGGATAGATGGGATAAGATTTCTTAAATACGTGTTGCTGTCAGCTCGTTAGAGGTGATGGCTTATGTATGAAACGAAGTTTTTTATTGGTTTGGATGTGCATAGCAAGAGCACTGATTATGTGGTGCGGTCGTGGCATGGTG
>JBDRSD010000015.1:0-8382 GCA_043825215.1 Nanobdellota archaeon | reverse complement strand
CACCATGCCACGACCGCACCACATAATCAGTGCTCTTGCTATGCACATCCAAACCAATAAAAAACTTCGTTTCATACATAAGCCATCACCTCTAACGAGCTGACAGCAACACGTATTTAAGAAATCTTATCCCATCTATTCTTCCAGAAGATGCCTGCAGTGATTAGCGTATTGTGCCATGACGTCCGGGCGATAAACTCTCACCTTTGGCCCGTCGAACCTGGCGATCTTTCTCGTCGGCGGCTGCCAGAACTGGGTATGCGCTTGTTCGAGTGAGCTTGTCACGTCTTCAGGCAGGTATTGCACATATCTTTGCCCTTTCTCCTGCAGGGTCTCGCGGAGGTTTTTCATTCTTTGGGAAAGTGCATAGATACTCATATGGTCATTTGCCGTTATAGGGTCAAGGCAATAGCCTGCCTGCTGGGTGGGGAAGGGAACAGCAAGCTTTCCTGTCTCTTTATGGAGGTAGTCTGCAAGCTGTTTTCGCCTGGTAAGGCCTCGTGCGCGAAGTTCCTCAATAGGAAGGGGATCCCCAAAGGAAAGATGGACCCGAGACGCACGTTGCGTAATCCTAAATGTGAGATTATAGAGATAATCTTCGATGTAGACGAATTTTCTTGATATGCTCCCTTTTTTCATGCGCTCGAGCCGTGAGAAATTCTGGTCTTCAGGCGGCCGTTCATAGGAGATGTAGATTGTGGAGAATGCAAGTTCGCGATCAGGGTGTGTCTTTTGGAAGAAGACAGGGACCTGGAGGACGAGCGGGGAGAACGGCAGGAACAACCCTTCATAACTCCGCCCGTATTTGAGCATGCCATCCTGTCGCTTGTATCCTGGCAGGGTGAACAGATGATATCCTTCCTTGAAGCTTTTTCCGAGGAATGCTTTGTAGATTTTCTCTGAGAGATCTTTTGAGATGTCCACACGCGAACCAAGGTCTATGCCAAGATCCCCCTCTATGAATCCCTTGACGATATTTAAGATCCAGTTCTCATCATAGACCTGTGTCTCTTCACGAAAAACCTTGAATCCCCCTGCCTGGCGAAGCAGTGGGTCAAGCGGTCCTATGAACAGGTTCGCCCCTGCCTGAACGATAGCTTCAAGATCATGCTCGACAAGAAGGTACTGGACTTCAGCCCAGTCGAATTCAGAGAGGTGGTTTGCGACAAAGATGATATTTGATTCTGGCTTTTGGCGGGCATAGGTGATGACGTCTTCAATCCCTTCTACATTGACCTTTGAGAATATCCATGATGAGACACGCTTGTAGAACCGTATTCCAGGACTTGTCTTTTTCACATTGCGCCTATGCCTGATGTAAGGAAAATAGTCCTCTATGCGTGAGAGTATTTTTGGCATTGGGAAGTGAAAAAAATGAAAGCACAGTTATATAGTCTGCGGTTAACTTTATAAATGGCCTATGTCTTCTTTCCATGAATGGGCCCGTAGCTTAGCCTGGCTGGAGCATCCGAATCCCTTGATCTCTTGGGATGGTGTCACTGATAACGCCAGGTAGATATCGGAAGGTCGCGCGTTCAAATCGCGCCGGGCCCATTTTCTTCATAAAAAGAAATCAGAACGAGAGCCGACTTCATAACAAGATGAGAAGACGGGTTATTGGGGATTTTATATTCTCCTGGGGGCTGTCCAGGCTATTTTGTGCGATGGGCATGATTATTCTCAAGAAACGGACATGAACCATCAAGTTTCTTATTTGTGTAATGGCAGGCAGCAGTCTTAGTATTGTGCTCTTTTCGCATAGCACCCCTATAAAGTGTGCATTAGTAATGCACAAAATTGTGCATTTATAATGAACAAATCGAAATATTTATAAAAAAGAACCGCGCCTAGCAAGATATGCTGCTGCAAGAGACAATAGAAAAAACAGTTGTATCGCAAAAAGACCAGTTCCAACACCAAGAAAGAATAATCAATAGAGACTTGATGAACAAGATACCTATCCAAAATAAATTCGCAATAATCATCTCAGGAGTAAGAAGAAGTGGAAAAAGTACGCTAATGAGAAGCATAGCAGAGAAAATAGGCTCGTTCCATTACATAAGTTTTGAAGACCCAAGACTCTATGGATTCGAGCTGGCTGATTTTGAAAGACTAGAAGACGTCTTCAACAAGATTAATGGCAAAACAAACTATTACTTTTTTGATGAGATACAACTCGTTGACAAATGGGAATTCTATGTAAGAAAATTATCAGACCAACACAAATACGTCATCATAACCGGCTCAAATGCATCATTACTCAGTAAAGAGCTCGGAACGAAACTCACGGGGCGAAACCTAAGATATGAACTCTACCCCTTCTCATATAAAGAATTCTTAACGTATTTGAACAAAAAAGAAGGATTGGAAAGCTTCAGCCACTACCTCGTACAAGGAGGATTCCCCGAATATTTACTGCTGAAAGACCCAAAAATACTCAGAAGCCTTGTAGGCGACTCTCTCTTTCGAGACATCGCAGTACGACATAAAATAAGAAACGTACAGCAATTAAACGAACTCGCAATATATCTAATAAGCAATGTAGCAAAGGAATTCTCCTACAACTCCTTAAGAAAAATGTTCAACTTCGGCTCGACAAACAGCGTCTCAAAATTCATTTCTTTCCTCGAGGAAAGCTATCTATTAAGCAGCCTTCCAAAATTTGACTATTCATTAAGAAAACAGATAGCAAATCCGAAGAAAATATACGGGATAGACACGGGACTTATCGTGAACAACAGCAGAACCTTTTCAGAAGACTTTGGAAAACTTCTTGAAAATCTGGTGTTCACCCATTTAAAATCCGAGCAAGCACAATTATTCTATTTCAAAGAAAAAAAAGAATGCGACTTTGTCATAAGAACAGGCACAAAAATAACCGCGGCAATCCAAGTATGCCACACGCTCGACGATTTCAATAAAGAAAGAGAATTCAAAGGATTACAAGAAGCAATACAAAAGTTCAAACTCAGCGAAGGAACACTACTCACCATGAACCAAGAAGACGAATTTACCATCGAAGGAAAAAAGATCATTGTACGACCCGTATGGAAATGGCTACTGGACCATTCGTTTTCTACTAGCCTGTGACTGGTGGTGGCCGGTTTTCGATTGCTCGATACTCAGGTTCATACTCCGCTGCTCTGCAGTGGTTTTGGTGAACAGTTCGAGGCTTAATACCTGGCAGCAGAGCTGCGGGGTATTCTTTATTGACGTGATAGCCGTTATCTGCAATCTTGCCAGCAGCATGCAGGTGGTTTTCTCAGATGCCTTTTTATCATATTTTTACTTACATTGTAAGTATTACTTTTTCTTATTTCTATTTTTAAGAGGTGAATTTATGTCTGATGGAAAATTATTTAAACTTACAATGTAAGTACTATGTTTGTGGTGATGGTGAATCGTTTCGATATTCTGCGCGATTAACGAAATATTTATATACTTACAATGTAAGCAATACTTTTATCTTTTTATGACGGGTGAAAACGAAACATTTAAATACTTACGATGTAAGTATTGTTCGGGTGGCGGGATTTTGTCCTTTTTCTGGTTCTCCGACGCCACAGCGTCGAAACATTTATAAAGAGATACTACAATGTAAGTATAAATTTCAAGACGATAAGAACTTACATTGTAAGAATAACAGGGTTGGTCGGTTTGCAGCAAGAAAAAACAACTTCAGAAAAGGTCTATTTTCCCACTTACATCTTCAGAGACAGATCAGTCGCAGTGCTTGAAGCGATGGTTGCCTACCTTCTTGAGAAAGGAATGACCTACAGGGAGATAGGACAACTTCTCAACAGGAACGAACGCACGATATGGACCACCAGTAAGCGAGTCAAGCAGAAGAGACATGAGCGGAGATAAGACGGGAAAGGAAAGAAACCTCGAGCGATTACGAGAGGAATCGAACCTGACGTATGTTCGCATCCAGGAGCTCTATCTTGCTGGAAGGATCTCCAAGAAGGAATATGAGGCATACAGGCGGGAACTCTTTGGAGGAAAGACTCCCCTGGATTATTATTCTGGTCTCAATGAGGTACTTACTAGAAGGCGGCAGGTCATCAGGCCTGTATCACGCGCACCATACGTCTTTCTTGCCCTCTTCCTCATCCTTGCTTCCTTCACTGTCGTCTTCTTTCAGGGGGGCATCACCGGCCTTGTCATAGGGGAGCAGTCTCGCAATTATACGCTTACTTACAATACCACGTTCAATTCGACGACGCGCATGCTTTTCACTGCAAGCGACATCCTTTCCCTTTCTGCTTCAGGAACGATCGAGGGAGACGGGCATGTGGCAATCTATGCCAGAACGAAAGATGGCGCTCTTCTCATCTTCGAGCGGCCGGCACTTCATTCAGAAGACGTTGAAATGAACACGACAGACAAGGATGTGCGTGTTGACAATGTGACTGTAGACAACGTGAGTGATGGCAATGTGGGTGATCAAGAGGTTGTTGATGGCAACACGGCTGACGACAATGTGAGCGATGATAATGTAACTGCTGATACTGTGCGTGATGACGTGATTGATGGCAATGTGGTTGATCAAGATGTGCGTGTTCAAGACGTGACTGATGGCAACGTGGTTGATCAGGCAGAAGAGACAACAACGCAATACGCGTTCACTTCTGTGTGTGAGGAGACGTGTCTCCTTCCGGGGATTACGACGACTGAGATTGAGGTTGTTCTTGATGGTGCGCGCCTTACGCTTGATTCTCTTTCGTATACGAAGCGAAGCAGGAATTCTGCTCCAGTGCAGATGAAGAATATCTCTTCTTTCTGGATGGTTGATAATGTCACTCTTGATTCCCTGCGGTATTTCAGCGATATTGATGAGGATAACCTGACGTTTAAGATTCGGCCGAATCCGTATGTGCGTCTTGAGCAGCAGGGACATGATCTTTTCTTGTACAGCACAGGAATTGCAGGAGAGTATGAATTGTTTTTGACTGTTTCTGATGGCTTTGAGGAAGTCGAGTCGAACACTTTTGGTGTTCGTGTGCTTATTGCAGAGCCTTTGCGACGAAGCATGCAGGAGAATCAGTCTAGTCCTTTTGTGGGTGTTCCTGTGGTTTGGGAGAAGCAGCTTGCGTATGAGAATCTGCTGAATGAATCACTTACTGAGAGCGTTTCCTTTACTTTGCCTGCGCTCATTAAGAATTTCACTCTTGTTGATGAGCAGACAGGAAAAAGTATTCCAGCAGATACGCTTGTATCTGTTCAGGAGGGAGATGCTGTCACGTATTCCTTCTCAAGTGACTTTCTGCCAGAAGAGACTCAGGCATACCGTGTCAATTATACGACTCCTGCTCCTGAGCAGCGTGAAGAAGCGCTGACACCTTCCAAAAAAAGGGTGGTCATCAGCGCAGACTACCCTTACGAGAATGTGACTGTGCGCACGCAGATCACGCCAGCGCCGGAATCAGCGATCAGGCTGTATTGGATTGTTGATGGCGAGAAGCAGGCATTTCCCATCAACAGGTACATCGACAGCGATGAAGACGGGAATGTTGACGTGATCGAATGGATCGTGCCGCACCTGTCTGAGCAGGAGTTCGAAGTTGAGATCGTGATCCTGAACGTGCAGAGCTATCCGACAGTTGGCGGGAACTGGACAGTCCTCTTCAACACGACCGGGATGGCTGACTTGACGATTGCCGCGGTGAACGGGACAACGTACAACACGAGCCCGAATGATCTGACGCCTCTTGAACTTTCCTGCGGTGGTGAGGTGAGGAGTTTCTCCTGGACAGGAAATGAGAGCGTGGCATACGAGGATTGGGAATGCGAGGGCACTGGCACGTGGGGAGTTCTGGTCAACACAGGAGGAAGCCATCACCAGGCATTCACGTTCGGCAACCAGACGGAATACGCGCATAATTATGCAGGATGCGGGGCTGCGTGGTGCATGGACGTGAACCTTGGAGGCACAGGAGACAATCATTCAAATGCGAGCTTTTGGGGAATTGAAGGTAGTGTTGAAGGAGAAGGCGGTGATATTTCAGGAAGTGCTCTCACTAGTGTGGGTGATGTGAATGGTGATGGGTATGATGATTTTGTCATTGGTGCGTCGGGTCGTAATCCTGGGACAGGATTGGATACTGGCGAGTCGTATTTGGTGTTTGGGAGGGCTTCTGGTTGGGCAATGGATACAAGTGTTACTTCGAGCAATGCAAGTTTTTGGGGTGAAACAGGATCTGATTATGCAGGTTATTCTGTGAGTGGTGTGGGTGATGTGAATGGTGATGGGTATGATGATTTTGTAATTGGTGCGAATGGCAGGAATCCGGGTCCTGCTACGAGGGCTGGTGAGTCATATTTGGTTCTTGGTCGTGCTTCTGGCTGGGCAATGAATACCTGGTTGGGTAATTGTGCTGGTGGTTCTGATAATTGTTCGAATGCGAGTTTTTGGGGAGAAACAGCAAGTGGTTACGCGGGTACGAGTGTGAGTGGTGTGGGTGATGTGAATGGTGATGGGTATGATGATTTTGTGATTGGAGCAAATCATCGCAATCCCGGTCCTGGGGTGAATACTGGTGAGTCGTATTTGGTGTTGGGTCGTGCTTCTGGTTGGGTGATGGATGTGAATTTGAGTGGTGTTGGTGATAATCGGAGCAATGCGAGTTTTTGGGGAGAAGCATCAGGTGATAGTGCAGGTTTTAGTGTGAGTGGTGTGGGTGATGTGAATGGTGATGGGTATGATGATTTTGTTATCGGTGCGCCTTATCGTAATCTGGGTCCTGTTGCGAGTGCTGGCGAGTCATATTTAGTTCTTGGTAGAGCTTCTGGTTGGGTGATGGATGTGAATTTGTCTGGGCCTGGTGATAATCGTTCGAATGCGAGTTTCTGGGGAGAAGCAAAGTCTGATAATGCAGGGCGGAGTGTGAGTGGTGTGGGTGATGTGAATGGCGATGGGTACGACGATTTCGTAATCGGTGCTGCTGCTGATCCTAATGGCGCTGCGGGTGCTGGTGAGTCTTATCTGATACTGGGGAGGGCTTCTGGTTGGGTGATGGATGTGAATTTGTCTGGGCCTGGTGATAATCGTTCGAATGCGAGTTTCTGGGGAGAAGCAAAGTCTGATAATGCAGGGCGGAGTGTGAGTGGTGTTGGTGATGTGAATGGTGATGGGTATGATGATTTTCTCATAGGTGCCTATGCACGAAAAATTGGTTCTGCCATTTTTACAGGTGAGTCGTATTTGGTGTTGGGGAGGGCTTCTGGTTGGAGTTTGGATGTCAATTTGAGTGGTGTGGGTGATAATCGTTCGAATGCGAGTTTTTGGGGAGAGGTTGCTGTCGATCAAGCAGGAACAGCCGTGTCTGGTGCAGGTGATGTGAATGGTGATGGGTATGATGATTTTCTTATAGGCGCGCCGATCCGTGATCCGGGCATAGGTGCTGATTCCATTGGCGAGTCTTATCTTATCCTTGGCCAGAACTCTTCCTTTACACCAAAGACTGTCTCATCCATCACTATCTACAAGGACAGCGCATATTCAAAAAGTGCAAGCGGAACAAATGCGTATCTTTCCTCATCACCGCAAAAACTTTATATCGAAGTCCAGGCAACAGGCAAAAGCTCCTCAGTTGCAGAGGTTGCAGTTGTCCTTGTCAACAGCACGAGCAACGGCCGAACAATCAAGATCAAGGCAATCGAGACTGGAGTGAATACGAATGTCTTCAGGGCAGGATTCTTGGTGCGAACAGGAGCATCGAACAGGGAATACATAAAGATTGGCGCAGCAAATGAAAGTACCCTTTTTGTCAAATCCTGGGATGACCAAACAAAAAGTTCAAGTACAACAATACTCTATGGAGTCACCGATCAGTGTGATCCTTCAGGAGCATGGACGATATCAAGCAGTTTAAGTTGCCAAGGAACACGTATCACAGCATCCTCTCTCACCATCAACGCTGGGGGAATTTTGTTGTTAAATGATACGTCGCTCAATGTCTCCGGAGACACGATTATTGCTTCTGGTGGCGGGCTTGATGTGTTGAATAGCAAGGGTTCGATTTGGTTTTCTGATAATGTGACGATCAGTGGGTATGCGAATTTTTCTAATGCGACTGTGCATATGAATGGTTCGTGTGATGGTTGTGTGGCTTTGAATGTGACGTCGACGGGTGTTCTTGTGATCAATGCTTCGACGAACCTTACTGCGGGTGTTGACTCGACAAAGAACTATTATTTTGAGGTGCAGAAAGGCGGGAATTTGACTATTTTGGATTCGAATGTGGAGTTTGTGGGTTGGATGGATGCTGGTTCTGCTGATGCGCGCAGCGGGATGACTCTTCGGAACAACGGGTCTGTCATCAGGAATTCGACCTTTTTCAATAACTTCTATGATATTCTCATCCGTGGTAATTCTTCTGT
>JBDRSD010000014.1:0-5979 GCA_043825215.1 Nanobdellota archaeon | reverse complement strand
TATATGGAAAGTGTGTGGTGGAGTTTGAAGGAGATCCATAAGAAAGGGCTGCTCTATAAGGGGCATAAGGTCGTTCCGTATTGCCCGCGGTGTGAGACGCCGCTCTCAAGCCACGAGGTTGCGCAAGGGTATAAGGAAGTTAAGGAGCGAAGTATCACAGTCCAGGTGAAGCTGAAGGATGAGGATGCCTATCTTTTGGTGTGGACGACGACACCGTGGACGCTTCCGAGTAACGCATCCATCGCAGTGAATAAGGATATTGAATATTGCTATGCGGAAGATAAGGGAGAGTTTAAGGGAAAGACATTCATTCTTGCCAAAGAGCTTGTCTCAAAGTATTTTGAGAATCATACGATCAAGAAAACCATCAAGGGCAGGGAACTTGAGGAAAAAGCATACGATCCCATCTTTCCCTATTTCCCAAAGCTCAAGAATGCATATAAGATCCTGGCTGCTGACTATGTCAATCTTGAGGAAGGGACAGGCATCGTCCATCAGGCATCAGCCTATGGCGAGATTGATTACGAGGTGAATAAGGCGCATGATATCGAGTTCGTGCATGCAGTCGACCGCGAAGGAAAGTTCATCTCAGAAGTCAAGGACTTCAAGGGCATGTTTGTCAAGGATGCTGATCCATTGATCATTGAGCATTTGAGAAAGAACAAAAAGCTCTTCATCGAGTATGATTACAAGCACGATTACCCATTTTGTTGGCGCTGTGACAGCCCCCTTCTCTATTATGCCATGGATTCCTGGTTTATCGAAGTGAGCAAGATCCGTGAGAGATTGGTCAAGCATAACGAGAAGATCAAATGGTATCCCCAGGCGATTGGAGATGGCAGGTTCGGGAACTGGATTGCGGAAGCAAAAGATTGGGCGCTGTCTAGGAATAAGTTCTGGGGAACTCCTCTTCCATTGTGGGTTTGTGATTGCGGGCATATCGAAGCGATAGGCAGCATTGAGGAACTCGAGAAGAAGGGAAAGATAAAAGGAAAGTTGATAACAAAGGGAAGCATTGCTGACCTGCATATCACAACCGTTGATACTATTACGATCACCTGCACAAAGTGCAAGAAAGATATGAGCCGAACTCCTGAGATGATTGACTGCTGGTATGATTCAGGCAGTGCGAGTTTTGCCCAGTTCCATTATCCCTTTGAGAACAAGGACTTGTTTGAGAAGGCATTTCCGTATGATTTTATTGTTGAGGCAGTTGATCAGACCAGGGGCTGGTTTTACACCTTGCACGTTCTTGCCGTGATTCTTTTTGATAAGCCTGCGTATAGAAGCGTTGCTGTCGCAGGGCTTATGTGTGATGAGAATGGCGAGAAGATGTCCAAGTCAAAAGGCAACATCATCAAGCCAAACGAGATCTTTGATAAGTATGGTGTTGATGCGACGCGCCTTGTCATGGCATCCTACCCTCTGGGAAATACCCTGCGGTTCGGCTCGACGGTGTTCGAGGCGACTGTCATGCCTTTTTTCAATACGCTGTGGAATTCCTGCCTCTTCCTTCGCCCGATCATAAGGCCGTATGATAGTGAACAGAAGAAGATTGACGCGTTTATTGCCGCGCTAAAAGAAGTTGAGGATAAGCTGCAGGTGGAGGATCACTGGATCATCCTGAAGACCAAGGACCTGGTGTCGCGCGTCACTGACTCGCTTGAGAAGCACGAATATAATATTGCGATCTCAGCAATCATCTCTTTTGTCAATGAGGATCTTTCCAGATGGTATATCAAGATCATCAGGGATAGGGTGGAAGAGGAGGGTGTTGTCTTAAACCCGGTGATATCCTTTTGCTTTGACAGGCTGTTCAGGCTTCTTGCTCCGTTCACACCCTACATCAGCGAGTACATGTTCCGTGAGCTTCGGGGGGAAGGCGTGCACTTCCAGTCCTGGCCTCCCGTAGAGAAGATTGAGAAGAAAGAGCTCCTGCTTCTTGAAGATATGGATGCGGCACGGGAGATTGTCGCAGGCATCCTTGCTGCACGGGATAAGGCAGGCCTTGGTGTGCGCTGGCCCTTGGCAGAGGTTGTCGTTGATACTGAAGAGAAGAAGCTTGTCTCTGCTGTGAAGAATCTGAAAGGACTTATCATGAAGCAGACGAATGTGAAGAAGGTCGTCGTAAAGAAATTCAAGGTGACGCATATCGCAAAGCCGGATGTGAGAAATATCGGAAAAAGCTTTGGCACGCAGACTGCTGAAATCCTTGAGGCACTGACTATTGACGAGAAGAAGCGTATTGGTAAGGAATTTTCCGAAGGAAAGGAAAAAGTGAAATTAGAATCATTCACGCTTGAGAAAGAGCATGTGGAATTGGTAAAGGAGATTCCTGTCGAATTTGAATATGCTCCGATCAAGAATGCGGACATCTATATCCTAAAGACCTTATCTGAGGAGCTTGAAGAGGAAGGTTTCTCACGGGAGATCATCAGGCGCGTCCAGCAGATGAGAAAGGAAGCGGATCTTGCAAAGACTGATAGGATCGAGCTTGCGATAACGACTGCATATGGAGGACTTGCAAAGCACGAGAAGCATATTGCTGAGAAGGTGGGCGCTGTGGAAGTCAGCATAACAAAAGAGCCTGCGAAAAAGAAGCACGAAAAACTGCTTGATGTGAAGGTGAAGGATATCGAATTCGTTATCGGCATCACGAAAGCCTGATCCCTGTCTATAAATCACCAACTTCTCACGATTAACGACAAACGATCAACTACCTTCCCTGCCAATTGACCGATAACTATTTAAGCTTTGCTCCTCTACATTTCTGGAATGAAAATCGGTGTGAAGATCTATCCAGACAATATTTCCTATGCAAAAAAGATCGAGAAGTTTGTTGATTTCTACGAGGTTGTCATCATGGAAGGGAAGAAGTATGATTTCTTGAAGAAGCTCAAACATCCCTTCTTCTTCCATTCTGATGATTTCAAGTACCAGACCAATCTTGCGAATCCTGATAATAACAGTGCGAGCGAGCGATATCTGAAGTTCTCGTTTGATCTCATGAAACAACACAAGGCACTCGGCCTGATCACGAATCCTGGGACGAGGTTCAACAATAGGTGTTCGACAGAGAATCTCATCAGGTTTTTCAGGAAGTTCGGTCCGAAGAAGATCATCCTGGAGAACCAGCCGCCATTGAAGAACCGCACCTATCCCTTTTTTGCGAGAAATTATGATGAGGTGCACCAGATCATGAAGAAGAGCGGGGTTTCCTGCTGTATTGATTTTGATCATGCGTATGCTTCCGCATTCTTTTTTGGGAAGGATCCGGTGAGGTTCTGCCAGGACTTGCTTGATCTCAAGCCGAAGAATGTGCATATCTCAAACGGCAGGAATGAGAGCTATATTGATTCCCACCTGCATTTCCTTGAAGGAGATTTCAACATGATGAAGATGAAATCGCTCATCCCTCCTGATGTGATGGTCACGATTGACACGTCGAATGATTTTGAGATCCAGCTTAGTGAAATAAAATTCTTGCGTTCATGAAAAGATGGCAACGATAGCAAGGGATACGCCTCTGGCGGAAATTACGCTGAGAAAGTACGAGCCACCTGTCATGAATGGGCGTGAGCTTGTGCGAAAGCTTTGCCTGTCTCTTGGGCTCCTGCAGCCGGGGGACTCACGGGATGTGATGGTTGATGTCCTTGAGGTGATGCTTCTTGCGAAAGGGCCTGTGAAGTCTAAGGATGTCGAGGAGCGGGTTATTGCGAACAGGAAAAAGAATAATCTGCCGCTGCAGGGAGTGGCTTCGTCGAACGTGCGAAGGCAGCTTCTTCGCCTGCGTGACTTTTTTCTTGTGGAAAAGGTCGGTAATACTTACCAGATCAATGAGAACCAGCCAATCTCAGATATATTCTCTGAGAAGATAGAGTCGTATTATATGAACTCGATTATAAGGCGCGTGAAAGAGTACATCCGTGAGGTAGAGAAGACCTACCAGAGGTAGAAGAATGGAAAAAAAGCCTGCGAGAAATGTGGTATGCCAAAGTTGCCTGAAGTGGGATCGTTTCGGCGATGGGTGCAGGGTGTTTTGGGAAGACAAGAAGATCTGCACCATGCGCGTGACAACCCCTGAAGAATGGGATTTTGAGACGCAGATCCTGCGCCGCTAGATATAGTGTATGTCAAGGGAGACTGCATTGCTCCGAATATCTGCTTTGACTGCCAGGTTGACAGGATCGACTGTTTCCCCTGTTCCTGCTATCCGCTCGCCATAGAGCACATGTTCTGTGTGAAGGATGCGTTTTGCCTTGCAGGTGATTGTTTTAGGCAGTCCTGCCATTGCTGATCGTATCACTTTTTCGAGTGCGTCCTGGGGGAAGATGACGTATTCGAAGTCGCGGATGTGTTCCCTATCCTCTCGGATGTGGGAATGCCTGATGACGTATGCTGCCCTCCTTCCTACCTCGAGAGTGTCATAATGGTATGCCCTGACGACTTGCGGATGTGTCTCAAGCTCGATTCGCGGAATCTCTTGTTCCTGCAGGGCGTCCAGGTGTTCTTCGAGAGTTGCCATGGGAGATAAGGGGAGTTTGCCCTGGCATTTAAAGGTTTTGAAAGTTTTTTAAAGGATTGTTTGCTACTATCCTGTATGGTCTACGAGCCTCGGGAGGATTCTTACCTTTTGGAATCTTGTGTAGGAAAGTTTGCGAGAGGAAGAGTTGTAGATATCGGGACAGGTTCGGGAATCCTGGCGTTTGCTGCTGCAAAACAGGCAGAGTCTGTGCTTGCTATGGATATTGATCCGCTCGCCGTTGATGTGGTGAGGCATGAAGTTATGAAAAAAGGAGTGAAAAATGTTCGCGTACTTCTTTCTGATCTCTTTTCTCGGGTTCCGAAGGGTGAAGTGTTTGATTGCATCATCTGCAATCCCCCATATTTGCCTGCTGATAAAAGGGTCCCTGATATCGCGCTTGATGGCGGCCCGAAAGGGTATGAGTTCATCTCGCGTTTTCTTGCCCAGGCAAAACATCGCTTAACACCTGAGGGATACATATTGCTCTTGTTGAGCAGTTTCTCGAAGAAAAGGGTAATTGACAAGGCACTTCTTTCAGACGGGTGGGCTTTTGAGGTTGTCGCGTCTGAGAAGCTTGATTTTGAGGAGCTTTTTGTGTATAGGATTATGCGAAAGGATATCTTCGCGAAGGGGAAACGGGGTGTGGTGCATCTGGAGAAATTCAAAGGGAACGAAATTATCGTCAAGGAGGAAAATCCATCTTCGCATGCGGTCGGCCGACTTTCTATCGAGGCTGATTTCTTGCAGAAGTTGAATGCAAAGGGTATCGGTCCGAAATTCATGTTCTTCAAAGAAGGAAGATTGGGAATGGAGTTCATCAATGGAGAGTTGATCCTTGATTTTCTTGGGCGTGCTAGTGAGAAGGATGCACGATTAGTTCTTCGAGATGTCCTTTGGCAGTGTTTTACCATGGATAATATGAAAGTGAACAAGCTTGAGATGACAAATCCGTATAAGCATATGATTGTGAGAAAAAGAAAACCTAAGAGAAAAGGGATATCCGAAAAGTATGAATCTGTCCTGATTGATTTCGAGCGATGCAGGTATTCGCAGAAGGCGAGAAATGTTACGCAGTTTGTCCAGTTTCTCTCTGGTGAAGTTAGTAGGAGGACAGGAAGAAAATATGCTGTTGATGAGCATAAATTGCGAAAGTACAAGGAAAAACCTTCAATCTACAACTTCCTTCAGATCCTCGTCGCCCTCTCGCTTGCTGATTTTGGTGAGCGTTGCTATGCACTTCTTTGCCAAGTGCCAAAGGGTAAGGTGACGACGTATAGGGAGATTGGCAGAGCCCTTGGCATCAAGGGTTTTCAGGCAGTAGGCCAGGCCATGAACAAGAACCCGCACGCGCCGGAAGTTCCCTGCCATCGGGTTGTCGCAAGCGGTGGGGGCTTGGGTGGCTTTGCG
This sequence comes from Nanobdellota archaeon, assembly GCA_043825215.1. GTDB lineage: Archaea > Nanobdellota > Nanobdellia > Woesearchaeales > JAHJEM01 > JAHJEM01. The sequence goes on along the minus strand of JBDRSD010000014.1, from coordinate 47 downwards.
AGTGGAAGTTCGAACAAGATCGCAATTCTAAAGAAGGAAGGCGTGCA
>JBDRSD010000013.1:0-41035 GCA_043825215.1 Nanobdellota archaeon | reverse complement strand
TGTGGAGTTTGTGGGTTGGATGGATGCTGGTTCTGCTGATGCGCGCAGCGGGATGACTCTTCGGAACAACGGGTCTGTCATCAGGAATTCGACCTTTTTCAATAACTTCTATGATATTCTCATCCGTGGTAATTCTTCTGTGATTGATAATGTGACGCTCACCGGAGTCAGGGGCTTATACACCCTGGGCGCATTTGACTGCGAGAAGAACAACATCACAAACAGCGTGCTCTCTTCCGGCACTCAGGGCGTGGCCATTTATACCTGCCACAACAACACCTTCGAGAATGTCAGCATGAACGGGCCCTCAGATAGAGATGCCTTCTATTTTGAATCTGCTCATGGCAACATCATCCGGAACGCGACCATCACAAGCGCCAGGGTCGCGCTCAATGGAGGAGCGCTTTCCCTAAGCTCCTCTGACAGAACCCTGGTTGAGAATGTCAGGCTTACCGTGTCGAATGGTGGCAAGGCAGCATACATTACTGCTTCAACAGGAACCGTCTTTATTGATACTGCCTTCTCATCTGGAGGTACGGGAAAGGATATACGGGAAGTGGATGCGAGCGGGTCATACAAGACGTTGGTTCTCAACAGTACGATCGACCCGACAAAGGTCGACACGGGAAACGGAGTCCAAGTCTTCATACGAAATTACGTGAACGCGAACGTCACCGACGCGACCGGCGCCGCCATCTCAGGCGCGAACGTGAGCATCAGGAACGTGACGAATGCAGAAGAGAATTGGAGCCTGACAAGCGCATCCGGCCTTTCAGGCATCATCAACGTCACGACAGTCGTCGTCTCAGGACTCTCGGACACGAGGACGTACTACACGAACTACTCGGCAAACGCGTCAAAAGACCCTTATTTTAACAATTCCCAGACGTACAACGTGACTGCGAGGACCACGATCAACCTCACACTTGCCACTGTGTGTGAGGCGACAGGACAGGATGTGACCATCACGTCTTCTATGAGTTGTACGAATGCGAATATGAGTTTTGGCACGCTGACTATCAATGCTGGTGGCAGGTTGTTCCTTAATAAGTCTAATATGAACGTCTCAGGAGATACCACAATCGCTTCTGGTGGGAGTTTGGATGTGTTCAATAGTAAGGGGACGGTGTGGTTCTCCGACAACGTGACGATCTCCGGAAGTGCGAACTTCTCTAATGCGACTGTGCGGATGAACGGCACGTGCGACGGGTGTGTGCGGATGAACGTGACAGCGACAGGAAGCCTCATCATCAACAGCTCATCCAACATCACGAACGGCGCGACAGCTGCTGCGGAATACCTTATCCACATCCAGCCGGGAGCGAACTTCACCATGATTGACTCCTATCTCTCAGAAGCAGGATACACGGAGGGTGCGTATGACTACGACCTATCTGGCGTGTACATAGACGGGGTGAACGCGAGCATCAGGAATTCGACATTCCAGAACAACTACGTGCATTTTGTGCTTTGGCATGCGGATAATGCGAGTGTTGTGAACAATACATTCCTTTCTACTGACTCAGAGTATGGTGTGTATCATTTCTTTTCTAACTTTTCGAATTATAGTGATAACCGGTTTATTCTTGGCGCGTCTGCGATTTACATGGAAAGTTCATCGAATGTGTCAATCGCGCATTTGGGGCTTACGTCAAGCGGGGATGATAAGGGGCTTTATCTGGTTGATGTGAATGCGACAAATGGCACTGACATCAACCTCACCATGGCAAATGGCGCTGATGGTACTGGACTCTATCTTCTCCGTTCCCATAGGAACAGTTTCAACAGGGTGCGTGTGGAAACGCAGGAGACGACTTCGGCCACAAAAGGAGCTCTCTACCTACACTCTTCTGACAACAATACTTTTAACAATTCCTATTTTTATGCTCCTAACCTCAATGCTGTCGTTGGTGACATTCAAGTTCCTTTCCCCGGTCCTGCGGGAAATGTCATCCAGGATTCTGCCCTTTTCAGCGGGGAGGAACTCACTGACTATGATGTTCTTTTGGATGCGTATACGAATATCACGCTTATCAACACGTCCTATGCGACGAATGATGTGAGTTTTGGCACTGCGTCAAACTTGTATTATAAGAATTATTTGAAGGTGGGTGTGAAGGATTCGCAGAACGGCAGTCTTCTCAAATTCGTGAATGTGACGGTGATGAACTTGAGTGGTGTTGAGGAATTCAATGATTTCACCGATGCTAATGGTGAGACGTCATTTCACACACTTATGAGCTGGAAGCAGAACTCTTCTGGTTTTGAGTATTATTCTAATTATACGATGAACTTTTCACTTGTTGAGTATCAGAATGGCACTGGGACGGTGAATCTTACCGGGCGTATGATTCATAATGTGACTATGAGTCCTTTGTGCTATTTCAATGGCAATGCCATGTATTTGGAGGAGAATCTGACATGTGAGAATACGACAGGGAAACTGTCTTCTCTTGAGATCACGCCATTTGCGAAGCTGCGCCTGGTGAATGTGTCTTTGAATATTTCTGGTCAGATAATTGTCCGTGATAATGCGGTGTTTGATGTGATTAACGCAAGCTTTGGAAAAGGAGGCATACGCGTGGCAGGAAACATTTCCGTGAACGGCACGTTCAACTTCACTGATTCTGCTCTTGGCATGAATTTGACCTGTGCAAGCTGCGCTGCAGGAACAGAGCGGACAGGCTTGAACATTTCCGGAAACATCATCATCAACAGGTCCAACATCACCAAGGCAGAACCATTACACGAGAATTACTCTTTTGTCGTCTACGCACTCGGCAATATCTCTGTGCAGAACAGCAGGATAGAAAATGCGGGCTGGGCTTCTCCTTCTGCCGCAGGAGACCCTGCAGGGGGGCTTCTCATCTACGCGAACAACTCCCTCATCAGAAACACAACATTCTACAACAACTCCTACGACCTTCGGCTCGTTGCAGCGAACAACTCCTTTATTTACAACAACTCTTTCAAGAGTCCGACAAACGGGTACAGCGTACTCCTCTACTCTTCCTCACGATACAATAACATCTCAAACAACTACTTTAACGGCTCGTTGACAGCAATCTACCTCTCCGCAAGTGACAATAATTCTTTTGAACAGAATTGGATGAATGGCTCGTTTAATGGCATGTATTTTTCGTCGTCGAATAATAATACTGTCAAGTACGCGACTATTTATTCTGCGGGCGCTGGCATGCAGTTTATCTCATCAGGCTATAATCATGTCGAAAACGTAAACCTATCAGAATCAGTAAACAACTATGGCCTGTTCTTGGGTGGGAACAGGAATTACTTCAGGGACTTGCGCGTCTCTTCCCGGTCTGGAAACTCATCAGCGATGTTCATAAACGCGGCAAGCACCAATGAAGTGTTCAGGTCAACGATCGAAAGCGTGGACACGGGAGCTCTTGTTGTCAACAGGGGAACAAGTAACCTCTTCACCGATGTCGCATTCACATCCGGCCCGATAGGCTATGATATCGAGGGAGTGTACGGGTCAGGAACCTATTATACCAGCCTTGTCAATTGCACGTTCAACTGGAATGATGTCGGCTCCGCAGCAGGAGACAGGATACAAGCGCGAGACTATTTTAATGTCTATGTGTCAGACAATTCCGGCGCCCTCTCCGGTGTGAACGTGAGCGTGCACAACCTCACCTACCAGCTGGAGAACTGGAGCCTCACCAACTCCTCAGGACTCACCGGCGTGCTGAACTACACCGTATTCCATCACATAAACACCGTCAGGTCAGAGTACAACAACTACACCGTCCTTGTGCGAAAGGACGGCTACCACACGAGAAACCTCTCTGTGAACGTCTCTAAAGGAAAGCCGTATAATATTACCATGAACGCGACTCCTGCATTCTTGGGTGTTGTTGCTGATCCGTCGCCTCTGGGTTATGGGTATAATGTGACTATTGAAGTGAATGTGACTGATCCTGATGGTGATACTGATATTACGAGCGTCCTTGTGGAGATAGACCCGCCTGGAACGCCTGTAGCAACCAATCAGACTATGACGTTAATTGAGGATTTTGGTTCGGGATTGCGGTACCGGTACAACCACACAGATTGGTATAATGGCACGTACAACTACAAGATCTACGTGAAAGACACGACAAACAATTGGGTGAACTCGACCACGTACACGTTCGATCTCTGGACCAATATGAGCCTGCAGACAAGGACAGTCAACGGCTCCTACATCCGCGACGAGATTATCAATCTGACAAACGGCACCGGAGAAGACCTTTCCGTCGTCTTCAACAACGGCAGCACGAGCACGAAAGTATATCTTGTCATGTGGGTGCAATTCTTCAACGCGACAGACTTGAAATGGTATGATGAGGCGCTCGTCTGGAACACGACCTGGACATTCAACCTCACCGCAGGACAGAACATCACCCTTGCGAATTACTGGAACGGGAAAGTCAACACGTCAGAGAACCTCACCAAGGGCTCTGGCTGGTACCGGGTAAACATAAGCCTCCACAGCAACTCATCGGTCATACTCAAGAATTATTCAGGATACAACCTTTCCTATACATACAACTTCTCCTACTTCAACAACAGCCTGCCTGCCCTGAAGACCGTGCAGCTCCTCCCCGGAACAGCGTACACGACAACAACGCTCACGCTCTATGCGAACTGCACAGACCCTGACGTCTCAGATACCATCAATGCCGTGTACACTTTCTACAAGGACGGCGTGAATACGAGTTCTGGAGCGCAGGTCGTGACAAATGGCGTGAATACGAGTGTGGGAACTGTCGCGCCGGCATCAACAGCGAAGGGAGAGACGTGGACAGGAAGCGTCAGCTGCAAAGACGGCACGAACTCGACGGCGTATACGAACACATCAGATGTGCTCATACTCAACAGCGTGCCGACCCTGCCAGTGCATGACAGCCCCTCAACAGAGAACTTCACCGTGCATGAGAGGTACACGTTCTTCAACTGGACGAACAGCACAGACGATGACGGTGATACGATAGTCTACGAGATCAACGTGTCCACAGACACTGCCTGCGCTGGCGGCGGGTTCAACCAGTCCTGGCTCGACAGGACGAACACCAGCGCGCCAAAGGCGCTCTGCACGCATGACGAGACAGCACTCATCTACAACTGGACCGTGCGCGCCTGCGATGACGAAACCTGCACTGCCTGGACGACACGGTGGAACTTCTCCATACAGCCGTGGATTGTCATCGTCTTCACAAACGACAACGTCGACTTCGGAGAGATCGCATTCACCCAAGTCAACCAGTGGAACGACACCTCAGACGACAAACCGCTTCCCTTCACCATAGAGAACACAGGAAACGTCCTCACCAACCTGACAAACGTCACCGCGAACGCAAGCCTCTGGCTTGATCCGCAGGCAGGTCTTGGCACGCACTACTTCCAGATAAAAGTCGCCAACACGACAGAAGCGGATTCTTTTGACTGGCAGGCCAGCCAGACGACCTACATGAATCTTACGGCGAACAACCAGTCATTGATCGATAACCTCGACTGGAACACGAGCAGGAACAGCGCGGAAATAGACATCAACATAACACTTCCCTCGCAGGAGCCGGCAGGGAACAAGAGCGCAGACATCATACTCTGGTTCGAGCAAAATTGACAAGAATGACCAATAGAATCCATATGGGACAGAGAACAGCACCCCTACAGACAACACTATATATACTTGTGCTGCTGCTCTTCCTCTCCCTCCTCTCCCAGAACGCGCTCGGCCTGGGCCTCGCCCCCTCAAGAAAAGTGCTCAATTACGAGGATACAGACATCACGATAGAATCAGTCATCATCAACGACCAAGGACGGACAATGAAAGTCGTCGCCGTACCACAGGGTGACCTTGCCAAGCATGTAAAGATCGTGAACAACCTCATCCAGATCAACGCATCAGAACCAGAAAAACAGTTCACCTACACCCTGCAATTGAAGAACGCAAGCCTCACCCCCGGAGCAAACCTCTTCAAGGTCGCATTCATCGAGATCCCGCCAGAGTTCAAATCCAACTTCATCATCTCAGAAAACCAGATCATCTCCCTTGACTCAAACGAGAAAGCGACAGTCAGCGCGACAACAGCGATCATCCAGCAGGTCGTCGTCAACATTCCCTACCCGGAAAGCTATGTGGAAGGCAAGCTCTATGTCATCGGTGATACTGCAGGATCGCCAGTGAAACTCTCCATCTCCCTCTTCAACAGGGGAAACACCGACACGTCAGTCAAGGGCATTGTCGTCATCAAAGGCCCGACCAACGAGGAAATAGAACGGATAGACCTCGGCTACGCCAAAATCTCGCCAGAAGAGGAATCCCGCCTTGTCGGCGAATGGTCAGACACAAAGAACACCGGTGAATACATCGCAGAGGCATATCTTACCTATGGTGAGAAGAGCTTCACCCTCACACAAGCATTCACGGTCGGACAGCCATTTGTCGCAATAGACGCTCTCAGCATCGGAAGCTTCCGCCTCGGCGCGATCGCAAAGCTCGACCTTGACATCACGAGCAAGTGGAACAAGGCAATAAAAGACATCACCGGAGAGATGCGCATCCTCGACGAGAAAGGAGGAGTCGTCGACAGCCTCGAAACCACGAGAAAGACCCTTCTCCCCCACGGCTCAGCAACCATCAGCGGGTACTGGGACACAGAAAGCATTACCGTCGGCGAATACGGCGTGAACGTGGAGCTCGCCTACGAGGGAAGGAAGACGCAGAAGCAATTCTCAACAGTCGTCTCCATAGACTCCATACAGGTCAAGGAAGGAGGAGCCATCGGACAGGTGATCGGGGCAAAGAAAGGAGAATCGAACATGAGCCTGCTCATCATACTCATCATCGTACTCATCCTCCTCAACATCGCAATACTCCTCTTCTTCGGCAAGATGAAAGGCATTCTCCGCCCTCCGAAACCGCCAGAAAGGACACGACCCCCAACACCTCAGCAGATACCCCAGAACCCGCCATCCTCCAATCGCCCGCATACAGGAACCATCCCCGAAAGAGCCCAGAATCCTGAGGTGAGCCAGTGAAAAAATCCACCACGCCCGAATTTGTCCTCGTCCCGAGCGGCGTCTTCACAGACAGGACAGTCAGCGTGCTCGAAAGCATGGTCAGATACCTCAAGGAAGAGAAAGGATTCACCTACAAGGAGATAGCACTCATGCTCAACCGCGACCAGAGAACCATCTGGACAGTCTACTCCCGAGCCCGGCGAAAAATATAAAACAAGAACACTGTATTTACCATGAAATAGAAAAATATATAAAGAACTAGTATCAAATCATTCAAGTGTGACGTAATGGAATCAAACATACCACAACCAACCCATTCAGAACAGTCTCAAACTGAACCAAAAGACATCTCCAGACGAACCATCGTCATCCTCTTGGTTCTCGTCACTCTTTTATCATTCTTAAGTACGCTCTCTGTCATGAACGAGATCGGAAAGATCAGCGAGGTCAAGACAGTAGCGCCGCAAGGCTTTGCCCAAGGACGGGTGCAATTCACACTTCTCGACCCTGATGCTCCACAGCTACAAGAGCAGGTAAGCACAGCGACCGGCAGAGTCGTCTTTGAGATTAAGGACAAATAATATTAAACTGAAAAAACAGCATTAGGAGGAAAACCCAAATGGACATATCCAACAAGACCCTCGCATTATTTCTCGTGGCGGCAATCGTTCTCTCTCTTGGAGGGACACTCATCAGCCTGAATCGAATCAACGAGATCACTACTGGACCGACAGGCTATGCAACAACCGGAACCGGCATGGTGAATCTCTCCATTGTCACGAATACGGACATCTCCATCATCAATGCGACAGTCGACTTTGGCGCAGGGGTCGTGAATGTGAGTAACGGCTGCAACTATGCCAACCTGAGTAACAACTTCACAACAGGCTGGAATGCGGCCGGGTGCTGGGTAAACCAATCATTCAATGGCGCCGCCGTGAGGAATGAGACGAGCAAGTTTGTGGTCCAGAATGACGGGAATGTCAATGTGAGCGTGACGATGCAGAGCGTGCAGAAGAATGCGTCGAATTTCATTGGCAACTGTACTGGGCAGAATGCTAATACCTACAATTACACGACAACCATCAATGGAACCGAGACTAAATACGCGTGCCAGGGTGCACTCGGATCACTTGGCGTCTGGACTGGCCTAGACGGGACAACGCAGAGCATCTGTTCAGAGCTCGCGTGGGAAGACGCATCTGATGCAGTCGAGATAGGATTGAACATCAGTATCTGCAAATCCAACTCGCCAAAAGGCTATAGGAACGACAACCTGACATTCACCAGCGCAGAAGCATAAGCTTATGAAATCTTTCATTTTTTTTTTTTTTAGCACTTATTCTCATCTCTAGTTATTCGTCTGCGATGGGGCTTCGCGGGCTCAATCTCAAGGATGAGTTCTTCTTCCAGCCAGGACTCGAGCGAACGTATGAGTATGCGTTCTCGACAAACGCAGGGTTCACCCAGGATTATGAACTCTATGTCCGCATGCTCGATGGAAGCACAACCGACCTGACGCCCTATGTCACGATCAATACATATTATGTGAAAGACGTCTCCTCAGGATCAATCGAGCCATTCACCGCTTATCTCAAGCTTCCTGACAAGATAGACGTTCCCGGCATCCACGAGATCCGCGTGGGAGCACGAGAGACCCAGAACATCGGAGGCGGCAATATGGGAGTTCGCACCGCATCCGAAGCGCGCATCATCATCGTCGCACTCCACCCATCAGATTATGCAGAAACAGGATTCAGCGCGCCAAACGCGAACATTAACGACAGCATGAACTTCATATTCACCATCAGAAACCTCGGAGAGCCAGATCTTCTTACCAAGGGGCGTGTCGATATCCTTGAGCCTGAAACAGACCTCCTCCTTGGCGTCGCACGAACAGACGAAACTGTGGTCAAGTCCACGCAACGGGGGGAACTTGTCGCACACTTTAACAACACCGGCCTTAGGCCAGGGCCATACCTTGTCCACGCAGTCCTCAACTGGGGAAAACAGAACACGACCGAATGGAACGCGACGATAAACATCGGCACCAAATCAATCAAGGTCACAGACCACACAAAAGAATTTGTCAAGGACGCGCTCAACAAGATGCAGATAACAATACTATCCGGCTGGAACTCCAAAATGAGAAATGTCAATGCAGAAGTCCAGGTCATCAAGGATGATCAGACCTTCACCACGTTCAAGACCATATCCCAAGATATCGATCCCTGGAGCGCAGCAACACTCGAAGGCTACCTTAACACCTCCGGCCTCGACTACGGAAACTATCCTATCAAGATCATCACCAGATTCGAAGACTACTCATCAACCCACGAAAGCACCATTGAAATCAAAGAAGGAGCTTTGACACCAGTACTGGAAGAAGAGCCGCAAGAGAAAACACAGCTCAATATCCCCACCTACATGATCGTCCTCATCATCATCGTCTCAACACTCTTCCTCATCTTCATCATACTTCTCATCCTCATCATGAGAAGAAGGTAATCTTATGAAAAGAACAACCCTCATCCTCATCCTCCTCATCGCATTCTTCATCGTATCAGGCATAACACTCTTCTTTGCGACATACGTCATCAACAAGCCGCTCCAAGTCACCACCATCTACACTGACGTGATACTTGTTGAAGGAAACCTGCTCGGATTTGACATCAACAATACTGCGCTACGCTTCGGTCATGTACCAATCAGTGGCATCGGCAAGAAAACGATCAACCTCACTAACGATTATTACCATCCTGTCCGCCTCAAGATCTATGCCACCGGAAACATCAGCCCCTTTATCAAGATGGACAACTATGACTATGTCCTCTCACCAGGAGAGAAAGTAAACCATACAGTCATGCTCTCTGGCGCAGGAGGAACAGAGGGATTCTACGAGGGCTATCTCGCATTCGCATTCTACCGAGAATCATTCTTTCTTCCGTAACTCAACCATAACTTCAGTATGCGGAGTCTGGGGGAACAAGTCAAACAGCCGGACACTCTTAATATCATAGGCAGGCATGAACAACGGCAACTCCCGAAACAGCTCTTCAGGATTGCACGACACATACAATAACACCTCAGGCATCCTCGTCAGAAGGAAAGCAATGGTCTTTTTCGGAAGACCAGTCCTTGGCGGATCCACAACAACAAACAACAGACCAGGCAGTTCATGCTTGTGCAAGGATGCTGCATCAGCAAAAATTACCTCTCCAACGACAGTATTCTCCAGGATGTTTTTCTTTGCGCAATCAACACTTCCCTTGCAAGACTCAAAGATCACAAGCTTGCGAAACATGCAGCCCAAGGGAATGCCAAACGTGCCGACACCACCGAAGAGGTCAAGAAGGATAGCATTCTCTGTCTCATACGACGACAATATCTCCCTGGCCGCGATGACCATCTGCTCAGCCATGACGGGATTGTTCTGGAAAAAACCCTGCACAGCATAGGAAAGAACACTTCCCGCAATACGTTCCTTTAGGATGCCCTCTCCCTTGACAGGGAAAAAATCCTCAGAGATACTCATATCACTCTTTTTTGGAACACGCGTGACCACAACATTCTCTGCAGAGGACATTCTTGCGAAGTCTTCCACACGTACGATATGCTCGGCATGAGATGGCGCGTCCTCATTCATCACAAAAGACACTGCAGAACTGGGCAGGTTGACAGACGACCTCACAACACAATACTTGAGCACTCCTGACTGTCGCTTCACGTCAAAGACCGACAATTTTTCCTTATTGTCCATAAACCAGTGTCTTGCCTCCTGAAGTAGCTTATTGACGCCCTCATTGGCAATAGGGCACGTCTCAATGCCGACAATATGCTTCCAATCTCCTTTTTTCCTCAACCCCAGGCCATCCTTGTGAAAAATGAAGTCCATCCGGTTCCGATACCCATACTCCCTGCCTGACGAGACGATGACCTCAGGCAGGACAATATTTTTCCTTTTCGCAAGAGAAACAACCCTGGCTTTTTTCTGCAAAAGCTGAGACTCATAAGGGACATGCTGCAAACTGCAGCCACCGCACCTCCCAAAATACTGGCAGACCACCATACCCCTCGTGAACCCTGCCAAGCCATATAAATCTTTTCAAAAACAGTAAAACTTATATACTAGCGTATCACAGAAGCCTTATGCTCTCCAATAAAACACTCGCACTTCTCATTGTTGTTGCCGCTCTCTTTTCAGTATTTGCACAGTTCATCAGCATATCCCGGCTCTCCAACCTGACATTCACCAGCGCAGCAGCATAAGACGAGCAAGTATTTCTCGCATTAGAAAAATATTTATAGAGACATACAGAGAACAGGAGTATGGGCAGAAAGGACTGGGTCTTAACACTGATTGTCTCCCTTTTTGTACTGCACAGCCTTATTCTCGGCTTCTTCATGCTCTACCAGACCCACGAGATCATCACAGGAAAAGCAACAGCACAGGTTGGCCGTGTTGGCGTCTGCATCAACAACCTGCCCATCCTCGACCTTTCCAACTGTTCGAGAAACCTCACCCAGAACACCCCCTACTACTGCATCGTCAACGGAACTGACGCAGACAACGACACTATCATCTATTCCTCCTCCTTTATCACCAGTAGGACAGTCTTTGCCATATCCCCATTTGGCGTCATCAGCTTCACGCCAGTAAATGACGACGTGGGAAACCACACGGCAAACATCACTGCCGACGATTCTGTCTGCCCGGACACCACGTCCTGGTCGCTCTTCTCCTTTTCCGTCGCCAATGTCAACGACCCTCCCTACCTGAATAAGACCATCCCAGACCAGTTACTCATCGAAAACACCCAGTTGCGCTCTGTATTCTTAAATGACCACTTCAAGGACCCTGACAATGACCCACTCACCTACACCCACACGCTCACTGCCAACTTCACAATCATCATCACCGACGGGTCGCAACTCGTCATCAACCCGACTGCATGCCCTGCAGAGGAATACATCATTTTCACAGCAAAAGACCCCTACAACCTCTCGGCAGACAGTAACATAGTCAAATTGAACTGTTCCCTCCCACAGACCGAAATCACAGAGGACGGGATAGTGGAGGGAAGCGGCGGAAGCGGCGGAAGCGGAGGCGGTGCGACGAGAACCTGCATCCCGGAACTCTTCTGCTATGACTGGGAAGCATGCCAGGCCAACGGAACGCAACGGAAAAAATGCTTTGACGAGAACGGCTGCAACGACGACATCATCATCCTCTACAGGGAATGCGAGTACATCTCCCAATGCCACAACAAACTTCGGGACTGGAACGAGGAAGGAGTCGATTGCGGAGGCCCCTGTCCTCCCTGCCCGACCTGCTATGACGGCAAAAAAAACGGGCTTGAAGAGGATATCGACTGCGGAGGCACTTGCGATCCCTGCATACACTCGCTTGTCGCATTCGGAGAACTTGCCACGACAACAGGTTATGAGGACGATCTCATCAACAAACAATGGCGCATCTCCATCGCAGACATACAGAAAAAGAACATCACAGTCATAGACAGAAACCTCGCAGACGTCCCCTATGCCAGATTCTCCACAAACGCGTCCTCTCTCTTCTACCTCAAAGAACACGATATCTGGAAGTCTGCCCAAGGCATCTCACGCCGCATCACAGAAACCAAAGACATCCTCACCTTCTCACATCCAGGACAGGCCATATACTATTCAAACGAGAACTACATCGAAAACATCCTCTACCCCCACCTCATCATCCTGGACATCACTACACTTGAAGAAGAAGACACCCCCCTCACATCACCTGTCTTCTTCCCTGATGCCAAAGGAACCCTTGTCGCCTACCAGACAAAGAACTACCGCCCTGACATAACCAAAAGAGCCTACCTGAAAGGATTTTCCCAATTCATCTTCGGAAAGCTCATCCTTCCCGAATACTCAGAGATCAGGGTCGTCGATGAAGCCTACAAGGATGTCCTGAAGATCAGCGATTCCCGAAACAACCTCTACACCCCCAGATTCTCGCCAGACGGAAAAATCATCCTCTATGTCATCGACGACGGATCCCAGACAGACATCATGATCGCAAGTGTCGACGGGACAATGAAGAAGAAACTCACCAACACCCCCTCTTACCAAGAGATATTCCCGCTCTTTTCAAGGGACGGGACACGCATACTCTTCGCAGCAGACTACGACGGCAAATACGCCATCTATACAACAGACATCGCAGGGAACGAGACCTCAGTCCTCCTCTCCGGACCAAACCCGATCATACCATTCGACTGGTACTTCAGCCCCTCCTGCTTCGACGGCATCAAGAACCAGGACGAAGCAGACGTGGACTGCGGAGGGTTCTGCGGTTCCTGCGGCACCTGCACTGACGGAATGAAGAACCAGAACGAGATCGGAATAGACTGCGGCGGGCCGTGCAAGCCCTGCGAAGAAGAATCCCCTGCCGAGGTACGCACACAAAGGCTGCTTTTCCTCTTCGCAGGATTCGGACTCCTACTCATCCTCTTGCTCATTTTCCTCTTTCACAAGCAGCTGAAGAAGATCATTAAAAAATTCCTCGACCGCATCCTCCACAGGGAGCACAGGGAAATCCTCCTGGATTCCCGCCATAAACACAATCTCCTCAAGCGCATCTTTGAAGCAGAGCAGGCAACAATCGACCTCAAGGACAGGACGCTACTCTACTCCCTCATCGCGAGGGATTTCATGAGGACAATCCTCACCCTCTCGCCAGAATTCGACGATGGGACTGCAGAACGCGAGCTGAAGGCAATGCGCATTTCTTTCGACCTCAAAAAAATATTTGGCGCATTCCTCTCCTGCCTGAACACTGTCGAATTCGGGATACACCCCCTCAAAGAGATCCAGATATTGCAATACCTCGAGGAACTCCGAACACTTGTCCTCACCGTCTCTGAGAGATCTCCTGAAGACCTCAAGGTGGCAAGGACAACAACACCCCTCAGCGATGATGCAGACGATGACACCCGCATCCGCCTGATCATCAAGGATATCTATATCGCCCTCCAATTCGAGGAGATTCTCGTCGCCAAGAAAAAATACGTCGAACTCCACCATCTCTACCGTCAGATTCCTGAGCATAAAAAACACGCGTATTACGAGAATATCCATAGCGCGTATAGGCTTATTACTTATTGTTCAAGTCTCGCATAGCTTCTCTTTTCGTGAACAGCACAACGGACAGATCTTTCTTTTCGTTTCCTCTAATGAAAAAATATTTAAAGCACCCTTCTTGATAAGTTAGTTATGTGAACTTAGTGAACTAACTAAACTAACTAAACAAATTAAACTAACTTAGTGATTGGCAGCGTTTAGCATGGCAAACATCAATATTACCATCCCGGATGAGCTCCACAGGAAACTCCGGATAGCATCAGCGACAAAAGAAAAACCGCAGAAGGAGATCATCATTGAATTCTTGGCAGCGTACGCAAAGAAACATGGCAAACATTAACCTCGAGATCCCTGACATCCTTCACAAAAAGCTCAAGATAGATGCGGCGCGGACAGACAGAACACTCAAAGAGCTCATCATAGAAGCACTCGACGAGGCGACACGCACATGAAGACGAAAAAGACGACTGAAAGGAGAACTAAGGTCGCACGCCTTGTCCTTTTCCTCATCCTCTTCCTCATCTCCTTCACCTACCTCGCATACCCAATCGCGTTCCAGCAGGATCCAGACATCACCCCAAGCTCGCCGCACTCCAATGATTCCCTCAACTGCACCTGGATAGCAATCGACGACGCACCGACGCTCCTCGCCAATATCACCTGGTACAACAACAGCATCTATTATTCAGAAGAGACCGACATCAACTGCACGAATGCAACCCTCTGCCGAACACCACAAGGAATAACAGGTAACAACGTCTTTCGCGGAAATATCTGGAACTGCACTGTCACCATCTTCAACTCGACAGTCTCTATTAACAAATCAGACAGCATCAATATCTCAAACGCAGACCCTGTCATGGCTGTCATCGACAACGTAAGCGTGCTTGAGGACGTCCCCTATTCCACAACAGCCCAGGCACCGGACGCTGAAAACGACACGCTCATCTGGTTCTCGAACGATGCCAACTTCACCAATGACCTCTTCACTATCGACTCGTCAACTGGGCAAATCAGCTTCACTGCAGAGCAATCAGAAGTGGGAAACCACACCATGGACATCATCGTCATCGACGGCCAGGGAGGGTCAGATGCGCAACGGGTCATCTTCAACATCATCGAGGTCGACGATCCCCCGCAATTCAATGTCTCCCTCTCCAACCAGTCAATCGACGAAGGAGATACATACTATCGCATCATCTCTGCGACAGATGAAGAGAACAACAACTTCAACTTCACCCTCAACGCTTCAAGCCTTGTCAACCTCACCCTCATCTGGATCAACAACTACACCGCAAACCTGACCTTCTCATCAGGCAATAATGCACCAGGATTTGCCGACACCGGAAACCACACAGTCAACCTCACGGTCTATGAGACTGCCAACACCTCTGTCAACACATCAACCGCGTTCAACCTCGAGATCAATCCTGTCAACCACGACCCCATCCTCACAGCAATCCCAAACCAGAACGCAACCCAGGGAAATGCCTTTGTCTTAAACCTCACCGCAACAGACCTTGATCCCTCTGACACGCTCACCTTTTCCATAAGCACAAACTGCACGTATACAAATCCCTGGACCATCACCACAAGCGACAATTCCACCAATGCGACAGGATATATCAATCTCACACTCAACAACACCCATGTCATCTGCAGATGGGTGAACATCAGCGTCACCGACACAAAGACCCTGGACTGGCAAGTCGTCTTCATGAACATAACAAACACGAACGATGCGCCAATCATCTACAATATCAGCACTTACGCAGGAAACACCGCCGGGCAGAACGTCTCCAACCTGACAAAGTATTACGGAACGATCTTCACCTACAAAGTCAATGCGACAGACCTTGACATGCTCACCTACGAGAACGACACCATCACCTTCGCGTCGAACGACTCGAGATTTGCCATCGATAACGCGACAGGCATCATCACTTTCGAAGTCAACCAGTCCATCATCGGCAACTACACAGTCAATATCACCGCAACCGACCTCGCAGGAGCAAACTACTCCCAGGAACTCCTCCTTTACCTTCTCAACAACACCATACCAAATCTCACTGTAATCAATCGGGTCAGTTGCCTAGAAGACATCCCCTGCGAAGCATACATCGAGGCATATGATCCAGACGCAGGAGAAAACCTCACATTCACGTCGAACGACACCACACACTTTCCAGTCTACTACTACAACGTCTCAGCAGCACGATTCAACATCACCCCGACAGAAGACATGGTCGCAAACTACACTATCCTCGTAACAGTCGCAGACAACGTCGGCGCAGAGGACAACGAAAGCTTCACTCTCGAAATCAACAACACGAACGACGCGCCCTTCTTTGACAGGAACCAGGACAACATCTCAGACACGATCACCTTCGGCCTTGTCGTCGAGACATATACATTCACTTACCTTGCGAACGCGACAGACTATGACCTTCGGTTCGGAGACAACCTCACGTTCAATGCGACCTTCATCATAGGAGATGCCCTCTTCAACATCACCAAGTCAGGAAACAGGACAGGTATCATCAACTTCACCCCGAACACATCAAATGACGGCAACTACTCTGTAAACATCAGCGTCACCGACATCGCAGGCGCAACAGACTGGCAAATCGTCAACTTCACTGTCTACAACGTCTCACAATCCCCAATAATAGGCCTCATCAAGCCATACTACAACACCACACTCGGGCGGACCGTCTTCGACTACGAGAACGCAAGCCAATTTCCCACGAGCAGTACAAACATCAATTTCACAGAGAATACAACAGTCATCTACAATGCGACAGCAATAGACCCTGACGGAACGCTAGGCAACCTCAGCTATATCTGGTACCGGAACGGAACACTCAACACAAGCCAAAACGGAACGACAAACAACGGCTACAACATCTACTATGGCTTCTTTGACAACGGGATCGTGAACATTACCCTGGTCGTCAGGGACGGATTCTCGAGTACCGATAGCTTCAGCTGGATAGCAACGATCGCAAACGTGAACAGGCAGCCGCTCCTCCTCAGTAATCCCCCCAACCTTACCGGAGCGACTGCGGTGAACACCACAGTCACCCTCTCCGGATACTTCAGCTACTATGACGGAGCCCAACGATTCCTCGATCCTGATAATGACCTCAACGGAAACAACAAGATACAAGACAACGTAACTGACCCGGACGAGACCTTCAGCATGCCGATCAGCGCAAGCACCTGCGACTATGGAACGATCACGACCTCAAACGGCTCCATCACGATCATCCCCCTCCAGATAGGAACATGCATTGTCACCTTCACCGCGACCGACGAGGAAGGGCTGAGTGTGTCAAGCTCAACAGTCAGGATAGACATCGGAGACGTCCCAGTCGGAGAGACCAGCCAGACACCGGTCTCATCCTCGGGAGGAGGAGGCACGACAACCAGACGGATTGTGATCCCGAAACAAGTCAATGTCGATGTTCCCAAGGCAGTGGAGCTTGTCGTGCCAGGCCGCGTCATCATGTACGAGAACCAGACGATGAGAATACCAATCATCCTCAGGAACACCTGGAACGGAAGCATCAGCGGAATCAGCCTCTCAGCAACAACCAACAACTCCTATGTCAACATGACCTTTTCCCAGGATTTCATCTCCAGCCTCGCAGAAGGAGAAGAGACCAACGTAACGCTCAGCGTGAACAATTACCGCGAGAACGGCCCCTACGAGATATACATAACAGCAAACGTCACCGATCCCCTGTTCTCAGACACAGGCACGGTCTTCATCAACTCCATCCAGCAGGCAGACGCCGGGCAGAATGTCGAAGTCAAGATCGCCTTTGCACGAGACATCCTCACAGCAAACCAGGAATGCCAGGAACTCAACGAGCTCCTCGACAAGGCAGAGCAGGCACGGCGCGAGAACAACATAGATATCGCGCTCAATTACGTCGATTCGGCAGTCAATGGGTGCAAGTTCCTCATCAGCCAGAGGACAAGCAACCCAGAAAGCCCTTCGCAAGCGCCTGTTTCACACTATCTCTCAGCCATCAAGACGAATTTCACCCTCATCATCACAGGCACTGGTATCCTCGTCGTCATATTCCTCATCCTGCTCATCATGCTCAAGCGAAAGGAGATAGAAGAACTCAGGAAGCTGGAGTGATGCCCTTGATCCTTCTGTAGGACTCGTGCATCCTTTGGAAGAACTTCGGCTTTGTCTCTTCAGGAAGGTTCTTATAAATCAGGTGCATCTCATTATACGCTTTCTTCGCGTTTAGCATATCGTCTTTTGCGATACAGGAATCGATCTCCCCGAAGAGGGATTCCATCCTGGCATGCGGATCAAGAGGCGAAACTTTTTCCTCTTCTTGATAAGGGATCTCTTCACGAGCAGTCTCTACCACCGCAGATTTCAGAGGCGCGGTCTTTGGAGGAGTCTCATCCTTTTGCACAGCCCTCTTCTTTTTCATCTTCTTTGTCTTGGTTGTCAAAGGGCCTTTTGGAATTTTAAGAATGGCATCATCTTTTTCTTTCTTGTCTTTTTGCATTGCCTTCTGCACTCTCTTTATCGTTTTCTTATTATTTTTCTTCTTTATCTCTTTTGTATGCTCTTTGCTCTTCCCATTTTTTATCGCTTTCTTGCTATTTGTTTTATCCTCTTTCTTCTTTCCATTGTTCACTTGCGGGGTCTGTACCCACACAGAAGACGTGTTCTTCTCTTGCTGCTCCTCTCCGCTGGTCCAATCAATCTTGACAGGCGGCACCTTGACAACCATCTTTTCTTGAGGCTTTTCGTCTGGCACGTCTTCCTCCTTCTTTTCCTCCTGGAAACGGTCGCCAATGGCTTTCTTCAAGCCAGAATCGAGGACAGGGACATCCTTTTTGCGGTCTTCTGTCCTGGCCTCTTTTTGTAGTTCAGCGAGGCGAGGTTCCCTTTTTCTCAAAAAGGAGTGCAGTATCTTATGCAGGATGCTCTTCTTCGGCCGTTCGGTGACGAGAATGTCAATGCTTTTTTGGAATTCACCAATCACTTTCTTGAGTTCTTCATCGCTCAAGGATTTCTCTTCGTACTGGATCCTAAACACGTCTTTGATAAGGCGGTGCAGCCGCTTCTGCGTGCTCTCTTCCATGTATACGCTCTTGAGCTCCTCGATAAGCTCCTGTTCTGTGAACTCGTATTCAATATCAAGAAGTTCCTTGAAAAAATCCCGCACCAGATTATAGATCTCCTGCTCCTTCAACAGTCGCCTCTTCAGGAGATACTCGCACCGCTTCAGATAAATGTCCTTAAAGAGCTCTTTTTCAGAGTCCTTCCTCTCTACACCCCTTTTTTTCTCCATATACGCTCCATCTGACACATTTACTTTTATAAATCTTTTCATATGCTGGCTCAGCCAAGGGATCCCTCTTTCTGCATTGCAGCCCCAACATCGGGCATAAAGCATCACAAGCAGACATTTGCTAGATAACCAGGAAAAGGATAACTTCCCTTTAGAATACAACGTCCGACCCCCCATATGCGCTCCTTTTCAGCAAATTTTATAAATGAGAGTGACTCATTTTTCAGAAGAGGATTTAAATTATGGCAACAAAAGAGGATGAGGACTTATTAGAAGAAGTCAAGAAATACCAGAAGAACTTTCTCGAGATCAGAAATGAACTCAAAAAAGTCCTCGTCGGCCAGGACCTCATCGTCACCAACCTCCTCGAGTCACTCGTCGCACGAGGCCATGTGCTCGTGGAAGGAGTCCCAGGCATCGGAAAGACGCTCATCCTTCGCCTTATCTCAACAGTCACCGGATGCCAGTTCTCAAGGATACAGTTCACACCAGACCTTCTTCCCACAGACATCCTCGGCATAACAACCTACGAGGAAGGCAAGGGATTCTACACAATCAAAGGACCTGTGTTTGCGAACTTCGTCCTCGGAGACGAGATCAACAGGAGCCCGCCAAAAGTGCAGTCAGCGCTCCTCGAGGCTATGCAGGAATACCAGGTGACGATCGGCAAAGAGACATTCTTTCTGCCCTCCCCCTTCTTTGTCATGGCAACCCAGAACCCACTCGAGCAAGTAGGCACCTACAAGCTTCCCGAAGCGCAGATAGACCGCTTCCTCTTCAAGCTCATCATGGACTACCCGTCGATGGACGAAGAGCAAAAAATACTCAAGTCCAACATCACCATAAAAAAATACGACGACTTCGAACTCAAACCCATGCTCGCGCCAGACAACCTCATCAAGGTCCAGAACCTCCTCCAGAGGATAGTCCTCAACGAAAAGGTCGAAAGATACATCATCCGCCTCGTCGATGCCACCCGCCACCCCCAAAAATACGGCATCGAGATGGGAAAATACATCGCATTCGGCGGCAGTCCCCGCCTCTCCATAGGACTCTACATCGCCTCAAAAGCCCACGCACTCGTCGCAGGAAGGGCACACGTCACACCACAGGACGTCAAAGACATCACCCACAACGTCATGCGCCACAGGATCCTGCTCAACTTCGAGGGAGAAGCAGAAGGCAAGAAAACCGATGACATCGTCACTGAAATCCTCCATAAGATCCCCATCGTCTAGGTACCACTCATGCCAATCCAAGAACTCAGACTCCGTCTCGTCCCAGACATCTTCAAGCTCGAAGTGGGAGCGAAAAGAGACATCCTCTCCCAGGCGCTTGAAGGAGACTTCACAACCCTCTTCAAGGGAAAGGGCATCGAGTTCGCAGGATACCGGGAATACACCTACACAGACGACGCGAGCCTGATTGACTGGGCAGCATCGCTTCGCAGCAAGAAGACACTCATCCGCGAATTCGAAGTGCAGAAGAACTTCCATGTCTTCTTCCTCCTCGACGTCTCAGACAAGATGCTCTTCTGCTCAACCCGCCAGAACAAGCTCAAGGCAGAACACGGGGCAGAGCTCGTCTCAAGACTCGCCTATGCCATGGCAAAATCAAATAACGCAATCGGCCTTGCCATGTTCACTGACAAGTTCACGGCAAAACTCTACCCGGAACTCGGAACGGGAATGGTTGCCAGAATCAACCAGGAACTATCCAACCCAGCGCACTACGGAGGGAATTTCAGCTTCAAGAAAGCCCTGCAGTACACTAATTCATTCCTCAAGGAAAGAAGCCTCATCATCATCATCTCCGACTTCATCGGCCTAGAAGAAGGATGGGTAGGCTACGTGAGAAACCTCATGGT
Source organism: Nanobdellota archaeon (assembly GCA_043825215.1). Taxonomy (GTDB): domain Archaea; phylum Nanobdellota; class Nanobdellia; order Woesearchaeales; family JAHJEM01; genus JAHJEM01. Next base: position 19,681 of record JBDRSD010000013.1, on the reverse strand, counting down.
GCAGCACGAAATCATAGGAATCATGCTGCGCGACCCGCGGGACGAAGAACTTCCCGAGAACTACGGCCAATACGTGCTTGAGAATCCCTTCGGATCCGACCGGCTCTTAATAGACCTCAAGGAATACGGAAAGCTCTACACTGCGTTCGTCAAGGACGAAGAAGACTACATCATGAACAGCTTCGGAAAGGGCGCCTACAACTTAATCAAGCTTCGGACAGACAAGGACTTCACACGGCCACTCATGGCCTTTTTCAAGAAACGCGCGCAAATGTACAAATACGTGTGAGAGAACACTATGAGAATCGAATTCATCGCAGGAATCTACCTTTGGCTACTCTTCAGCCTGCCGCTCCTCATAGCAGCCCATTTCATGCTCCTTCGCTACAACCAGTACAAGACGCTCAAATTCGCGAACTTTAATGCGATAAAGCGCGTGACAGGAAAAAAATTCATCACCAAGAACATAACCATCCTCACGCTACGCACAATCGCATTCCTCAGCCTCATACTCGCCATCTCCCAGCCCGTCCTTTACTATGAGAGCACGGTCGGAAGCTACGACTACGTGATCGCGCTCGACGTCTCAGCAAGCATGGCAGCACAAGACTTTTTGCCATCCCGCCTGGGAGTTGCCAAGAAGAGCGCGATTGAATTCATCGGAGAACTCCCCCTCTCATCAAAAGTCGGCCTGGTCAAGTTCGCAGGGACAACATTCATCGTCTCACCACTCAAACAAGAACGGCTTGAAATCCTCTCATCACTCATCCAGATCGATATCATGAAGGCAGGAGGAACCGACATCCCAGGAGCAATCATCGCAAGCACGAACCTGCTCGTCCCATCAGGACAGGGCAAAGCAATAATCATCCTCACCGACGGGTCCAGCACGGTCAACACATTCATTGAGGACTCGCTCACAGAAGCCATACGCTATGCGCAAAAACAGAACGTCAAGATACACACGATAGGAATCGGCAGCGAGACAGGACCCATAGGATACCTTCCCGAATACTACAACATCTCCGCAACCTACAACGAAGACACCCTGTCCACCCTTGCCAACCAGACAGGAGGAATCTACCTTCCAGCACGCGACTACCAGAACCTGACAGCGTCATTTATCCAAAACCTTGAACAGAACACCACAGGAAACGTCCAGCTTGAGATTGCGCCCTTCCTCCTCGGCATCGCACTTCTCCTCCTCTTCACCGAATGGGCGCTTATCAATACGAGATTCAGAAGATACCCGTAGGGTGGTTGGTGGTTTGTCGTTAGTGGTTTTTCGTTGGTGGTTTTTCGTTAGTAGTTTGTGGTTTTTGTCGCAAGCTGAAAGGCTCACCTGCTGTGCAATAGTGTAGCGCTGAGACTGGGGTCGTGGCCAAAACCGAACGCATGCCTGGTAAAAGCCCGCCGAGAGGTGGGTGAATAATATTCGACACTGGACATCTTGCCGCAACAGTGAACTCATTTGCTGAAGTAGATGTTCTCGACATTTCACAACCTATTTAAATAATGATTTAACTCTAGAGATTTACGCCTCCGTAGCATAGTAGCTATTGCGTCTGACTTGTAAGTATCCACGAGATCAGAAGGTCGGGGTTGCAAATACCCCCGGAGGCTTTCATAACCAGAGTGCAACTCCTCCTTCGGGAGGAAGGGCATCTGGGAGTAGAAAACCTAATTCTGGAGTTACAACGGGGAGTGCAAATCTCGTTTTTCATCCTACTTTTTCTTCTTTCTTCTGAAGAGGTTTCTTATTCCCTTAACATTCACTACAGGGCAAAATCTATCGCCTGCACGATTATACAGTCCAATTTGAATGACAGTAGCATCTGATGATACCTCCTTGACCCAATTTCCAAGAATGCTTGCTTGGATAAGATACTTCCCATGATAGCAGCCGACTTCATGAGAATAATTTATGCCTCCTGCAACTTGCAGCCCTCCTGCATCCATTTCATTCACATTACATAACCCTGCGATGCTGACTCCGTCTCCACAATATGAATCATTAATTAATCCAGCAATAGTAAGTCCTGTATAACTTTTTGAAGCATTTGCAAGTAAGGCCACGCTCACTCCTATTGATTCATCTGTACTATTTACCAATCCCGCCAATGTCAAACCTTCTGCCCTTCTAATACTATTCGCGATTCCAGCAATATGAACTCCATGACTGCCAAAACTATGGCAGTCGCTAACCCGATTGTATACTCCTGCCACATTGATGCCATCTGCATTTTCATCAACAAGATTGCATACTCCTGCGAGATTGACACCTTTGCTGCCTCCTGTCGTTCCATAACGACCACTTACTCCAGCTGTACTTTGTGAATTGCATACTCCTGCGACATTGACACCACGAAAAGTTCCTTTCGTTATATTGTAACCCCCAGACACATATGCTCCCTTAACCTCGCTGATTTCATTTTTACTTCCAATGATTGCTATTTCTAGTCCGCTTTTCGATTCAACATCCTGAGAATCTTCTACTGTTTTCATCGCAACAAATGGTATTCCTGTGTATTTCATTTTCAGTTCCTCCTCATGTGATTTTTTGTTACTTACAAGTAATATATATTTACATATATTTAATACTTTTTTCCTATTTTTCTTACTTTTACGTAAAATTTATATACTTGATACTCATTTATTCTATTATGACCATAACCCTTGATCTAAAAGACAAGAAAATTCTGACCTTGCTCGATGAGGATGCACGGCTTTCCAATAGCCAGATTGCCCGAAAGGTCGGCCTCAGTAAACCGGCAGTTGAATACAGGTTGCAACGGTTTGAGAAGAATAGCGTCATCTTTCAATATTATACGATAATTGATTTTACAAAACTTGGCTATTCGCAATATAAGGTGTATTTTAAATTTCAAGATATTACTTTGGAGGATGAGGAAAAAATCATAGGGTATTGGGTGCATGATAGAAATGCTGCTTGGGTTGCACAAATAAGGGGCAGATGGGATTTAGCGGTTTCTATCCTTGCAAAATCAAATTTTGATTTCGGGAAAGTATTGAGCAAGTTCATGGAGCAGTATTCAAAGTTCATTCTCGAAAAGGATGTTTTGCTCACGGAATACTCTCCCATTTACGCAAGGGAATACCTCACAAATACAAAACCATCACAATTCGTGTATGGCGCGCCTTCTTCAACTTATGTTCTAGATGTAACCGACAAAAAAATCCTAAAAGAGTTATCATCTCATGCACGAATGAATATTGTTGACCTTGCAGAAAAGACACATTTAACTAGGGATATTATCAATTATCGATTGAAGAAACTCATCAAAGAGAAGATTATTGTGCAATATAGATGTTATCTGAATTTACCCAATATTGGAATAAATCTTTACAAGATAATCTTCAGAACAAAAAATCTCGATGAACAAACCGAGAACAAGATAAAACAATATGTCGCACAACATAAGAAGGCGACGCAATTCCTCAAACTTATCGGTTCATGGGATTTGGAGGTGGAATTCGAAACAGAAACTGAAGACGAGCTTTACAAAATTCTCAATGAAATCAGGAAAGTATTCTCAAACATAATACGGGATTTTGATATTCTACGGGTCACTGAAACGTATAAATATGATTACTTTCCGTTCTGAATATCCAAAATACTTAAATATTTCTTTACGTTTCCCCTTCAAGGAGGATGAGAGAAGAGCGTCCAATGGACGGTATTTCCACTCCTCGATAGAAATCCAGTCTGAGGCTTTTCTTTTAAGAACTTTTAAATAATCTCTAGGATTTCACACGATACGTTCGTGAAGGATCTGAGGATTCCTGGAAAGACCCATGCATATTACTGAACATCTGAAAAACCGGAATGGCAGGACAAAATACTCCATAGAAGTCATCCCTCCAGACAAGGGAAAAGCAGAGGACATCCTGCAGACAGTCGAAGCCCTTCTTCCCTACGAACCCCTCTTCATCAGCGTCACTGCACATCCTGACCTTGTGCAGGTCGTCGAAAAAAATGGGCACAGCGTTGTCCAGACAAAAAGAAGAGGGCTTAATACTCATGCGATCTGCTGGACACTGAAGGAAAAATATGCAATCGAAGTCATCCCCCACGTCATCGGGATGGGATTCACCAAGAAAGAGACAGAAGACGCACTCCACGACCTGCGGGCTTTTGGCATCGAGAACGTCCTCGCGCTTCGCGGAGACGCATTCTTCCCTCCTGGCTACACCTCACGGCCAACAGAATACGCATACGCTGTCGAACTTGTCCAGCAAATTGCAGGCATGAACAACGGAACATATATCGAATCATACCCTGACAACGAAAAAGCGAACTTCTGCATCGGCGTCGCCGGCTACCCTGAAGGCCACTCGCCAGTAAGCAACCTTGCCAAAGAGGCAGAATACCTCAAGATGAAGATCGATTCCGGAGCATCCTTCATCATCTGCAACATGTTCTTTGACAACACGCATTATTTCTCGTACAAAGAGCGGCTGCACAAGGAAGGAATAACCATTCCGGTGATTCCCGCACTCAAAGTCGTCTCAACACTCCGTCAGATTGAATTCATACCTGAACGATTCAACGTCACCATCCCGGATGCATTGCAGGAAAAGATCAGACGCTACACTACTCCTCAAGACAGAAAAAAAGCAGGCATAGAGCACGTGCTCTCACAAGCAACAGGCCTCATAGACACAGAAGAGCCCTGCATCCACTTCTACTCCATGGGACGCGCAACACCACTTGCAGACGTCTTTGCCATGCTCAACGGTCGATCTGCGATGAAGAAGTACGGGCTTCTCTAGCCATTCTGATCTCCTGCGTTCCTGCAGCAGCCAGCACTCCCTTTTGGTCTTCCGGCTTAGTTGCAAGTTTATCCGTCGACGGTAACAATATTCTTCTTTTTGCCAGCGGCCTCCTCCAAGGCGGCAGACGGTCAAATCCTCCCTTCGGTCGGATTTGTCCTACCGGTCACCCCGACTGGGCCAACCCCCGACCGGTCTGCGCCTCAGAGGCCGCTTCGCAGCAAACTCACGAACAACGCTCACTATTGAAAAAGACGTCGCGACGATAAGTCAAAGAAACAGAGAAGAAAAATGCCGAACTTGCAACTAAGCCAGTCTTCCAAAACCTTTAAATAACCAAACATTTTATAATTTCAATAAATACTGAAAATAGTGAAAATAAGAACTGCGCAAAATGGACGACATCACCAGATCCTTTGTTGAACTCTCGCTTGCCGTCGGAGAACTCGCAGGGCGGGATAATCTCGAATCCCAGATTCTCGCAATACTCTTCATCGAGCCGGAAGAGATCGCAATGGACGAACTTGCCAGGATGACCCGGTACAGCCTCGCATCCGTCTGCAACAAGGTGCACCAGCTCGAACGGGCAGGAATCATCGTGAGAAGGTCAAAGCCTGGCACAAAGAAGGTATTCCTCTACATGGAAAAAGACACGGCAAAAGCCCTGAAAAACACGCTCAAGGCAATCCAGAATGCCAGAATAAAGCTTGTCAAGGAACGCCTGCCAAACATCATAGAAAAGCATAAGAAGGCAAACCCAAAAAAGATTGACATACTCAGGCGACACCTCCAATACCTCAACAAGATGGACGCCGTCATCGACCACATGCTCGAAGAATTTGACAAAATGCCACGCACATGAAGAAAAAACAAGCACATCACAGGACAATGAAAAGCGAGACAGGAAAAGCCAGATCCGCAATCATCCGCCTCGTCAACGTCTGGAAGACATATACCATGGGAGAAGTCGAAGTCCACGCACTTTGCGGCGTGAACCTGGAAATCTCCAAGGGCGAATTCGTCGCCATCATGGGACCATCAGGAAGCGGCAAAAGCACCCTCATGAACCAAGTAGGATGTCTTGACATTCCCACAAAAGGAGAGGTCTACCTCGACGGAGAAGACATCGCCCGCCTCGAAGAATCAGACCTTGCACAGATACGCGGGCAAAAGATCGGATTCATCTTCCAAAAATTCAATCTTATCCAAACACTTACTGCACGGGAAAACGTCACCCTTCCCATGCTCTTCCAAGATCTCAGTGTACGTGAACGGGAAGAACGCGCAAAAAGACTGCTTGGCATGGTCGGCCTCGCAGACAGGATGGACCACACGCCAGGGGAACTTTCCGGAGGACAGCAGCAACGCGTCGCAATCGCACGGGCCCTCGCGAACGAACCAGAAGTCATCCTCGCAGACGAACCAACCGGAAACCTCGACTCAAAAACAGGAGGAACAGTCATGGACTTCCTACGAGACTTACATGAAAAAAAAGGCACAACAATCATCATGGTCACACATGACATCACTGTCGCAAAAAATGCAGACAGAGTAGAATACTTAAGAGACGGTTCAATCGTCCGAGGTGAAAAATGAAAAAACTAACAATACTACTACTTGTGCTCTTTGCCCTTCCTCTTGTCTTGGGCTTAAACACCATCATCGGCAGCGGGCCATCACTCAACACAACGCTCCTACGCTACGACCCGGTCCCTGCAGAACCAGGAGACCTCCTTGATGTGTACGTCCTTGTCACCAACAGCGGAGGATCAGGCGCAAAAAACGTGAAAGTTGAAGCCGTCAGTAACTACCCTTTCTCAATCGACAACACGCAAGACGCCACAAAACAACTCCCCAACCTTCCAGGGCAGGAATCATTCCTCGTGAGATACAAGGTCCGCGTTGCAAATGACGCGCCAGAAGGAAACGCAAACTTCAAGGTCAAGGTGACCATTGCTGAAACAAGCTTCTCGCATGAAGAACTCCTTGCAATACCTATCAAGGGAAACAATCCGGTCATCAGCGTGAACAAAATCATGCTCACTCCAGCAACCATCCATCCAGGAGGCGAGGGGAAAATCGACATCTACCTGAAAAACCCTACAGATGTGCGCTTACGGGACATTTCCGTATCGCTCTCTACACAATCAACGCTCGGGTCGACCACATCACAGCTTCCTTTCGCACCGCGTGGTGGAAGCCTTGAACAACGCATCGTCTCCATGCGGCCAGGAGAAGAGACAACAGTGAGCTATAACATCATCACCGAACCCGGAGCGACATCAGACCTCTACCGCATACCTGTGACGATCGAATTCTCAGACGAATCAGGCAACAACTATACCTTGAGCGACCAGGTCGGCCTCATCATCCAGGCAGAACCATCCCTTCAGATATACCTTGATGCCATCTCCGTCTATTCCGACCAGCCACAGGGAGAGATCACCATCAAATACGTGAACGACGGCCTTGCCAAAGTGAAACTCCTCACGACAGAGATCATGCCAAGCGATGACTTCGACCTCCTGTCACACTCAAGCATGGTCTATGTGGGAAATATCGATTCTGACGACTATGAGACCGTCACCTACACGATCAAGGCAAAGAAGACAGACAAGCTCAATATCCCTGTCAGGATCCATTACCTTGACGCATTCAACAACCCCCATGACATTGATGTGACAATTCCTGTCACTCTCATAACGAAAAAAGAGGCAGGACTTGGTAATGGCGGCATTTCACCCATCCTTATCGTCGTGATCATCGCAATCATCGCGTTTGTCGTCTGGCGTATCATCAAGCGGAGAAAAAAGCGCTGATGAGAAAGGAATACTTCACCCTCGCCCTGGGATCATTGCGCAAGCGGCGCCTCAGAAGCTGGCTCACCATGCTTGGCGTCATCATCGGAATCGCAGCAGTCATATCCTTGATCGGAATAGGTGAGGGACTTCGCAACTTTGTCTCAGGCCAATTCAACGTCCTTGACACTAATGTCCTTAGCATCAGCGCAGAAGGGACAGGCGGCCCGCCAGGAGCAGGAGTCATCAACCCACTCACCGAACGGCAGCGCCAGGCAATCTCCCGCGTCAAAGGAATCGACATCGCAATCGGGCGAATCATCGAGTTCGGCTTTTCTGAATTCAATGACAAGACACACGACAGCTACTTTGCATCGGTTCCTTCTGGCCAGGCACGAGATGCAATGTATGACATTGCCAACTATGAAATCGAAAAAGGAAGGCTTCTCAAAGACGGAGACACGACGAGAATCGTCGTCGGAGCCGACTACGCAGACAAGGACACCTTTGGAAAACCGGTAGAGGTCGGCTCCCGATTATCAATCGACGGCACAGCCTATACCGTCACTGGCATCCTTAAAAGAAAAGGATCATTCATGATCGACAACACAATCATCATGAACGAAGAGCAGATGCAGACTCAATTCTCCCTTGTCAAAGACGAATACGACGTCATCGCAGCACGAGTCAAAGACGGCGAAGTGCCAAAGGCGGTCAAGGTGGATGTCGAAAAAGTCCTTCGCAAAGAAAGAAACGTGAAACTAGGAGAAGAGGATTTCTCAGTACAAACCGCGGAATCAGCACTCCAAAACCTCAACGACGTCCTCTTTGCCGTGCAACTCTTCATCTCCATCATCGCAGCAGTATCACTCGTCGTCGGAGGCATCGGCATCATGAACACGATGTTCACCGCAGTCCTCGAGCGCACGCAGGAGATCGGCATCATGAAAGCCATCGGCGCACGAAACTCAAACATCTTCATTCTCTTTGCCATCGAATCAGGGCTCATCGGGCTCGTCGGCGGCATCCTGGGTATCCTTATAGGATCAGCAATGGCCTACGGGCTCTCCTTCGGCGCCTCCAGCTGGCTCAACCAGGACATCACCGCATCCATAAGCCCGGCACTCATTCTCATCGCGCTCGGATTCTCATTTTTCCTCGGAACACTTGCAGGCATCATCCCAGCATTCAGGGCAGCGCACCTCCACCCGGTCGACGCGCTCAGGGAGGGAAAATGAAGCTAGATCTCATCAAATACTCCCTCGGAAACATCACCAACAGAAAACTCAGGTCATTTCTCTCAATACTTTCCATCTTAATAGGCATCATGGCAATCTTTGCGATCCTCTCATTCGGCCAGGGACTTCGGGGATACATCTCCTCCATCGCAGAAGAGATGGGCACAAACAGAATAATCATACAAGCACGAGGATTCACTCCCCCAGGCACAAGCAGCGTCTTCTTCACGAAAGAAGAAGTTGATTTTGTCGCAAAAATAAACGGCGTCAACCATGCCACCGGGCTCACCTTTACCTATGCAGAACTCAAGTACAAAGATTACAAGACCAAGATCGAGCCTGTTGTCTCTTACGCCCAGGACGAGAATAAAAAAATGGTCGAAGAGACCTTTGCCTTCGAAATCATCCAAGGAAGAAGCCTGAAAAAAGGCGATGTGGACAAGATCGTGATTGGCTATTACTACACCCAACCAGACAAGGTCTTTTCCAAACCCATACTCATCGGAGACAAGATACAGCTCAACGGCAAAACCTTCGAAGTCATCGGCTACAACAACGAGCTCGGCAATCCAGCAGACGACCAACAACTCTTCGTCACCCTCGACGGCATGGAATACCTCACCGGAATAAAAGACACCTACCACTTCGTCATCCTCGAAGCACAACCGGATATGGCCCCGAAACTTCTCGCAGAGAAAGTCCAGGAAAAACTGCGCAAACGCCGCGGGCAAAAAGAAGGCAATGAAGACTTCTATGCCCAGACATTCGAAGATGCAATAGCCACCTTCACCTCCATCATCACCGGCCTCAACGCTGTCCTCTTCGTGATCGCATTCATCAGCGTGATCGTTGCCGCAGTCAACATCATGAATACCATGTACACAGCAGTCCTCGAGAGGACCAAAGAAATCGGCATACTCAAATCCATCGGTGCACGAAACTCAGACATCTTCTTCGTCTTCGTCTTCGAGGCAGGCATGCTCGGACTCCTCGGAGGCCTCGTCGGCGTCATCCTCGGCTACCTTATCGCAACCGCAGGAGGAAACATCGCCGCTAGCGCCGGATTCGCACTCCTTCGCCCAGCATTTCCCTGGTGGCTAACATTCGGCTGCCTCGCATTCTCGTTTCTCGTCGGAGCAGCAAGCGGGTTCAACCCCGCACGCCACGCAGCAAAGCAAAAGCCAGTCGATGCTTTGCGGTATGAATAAAGTATTAAAAAAGGGACTCATTTCATACAGTCTATGCGCCTCACTATCGTCCGACACGGAGAGACTGTCGAAAACAAGACAGGCATCCTGCAAGGGCAGCGGCACGGACGGCTCAGCCTGCTCGGAAAAGAACAAGCAAGACTGCTTGCGAAAAGACTCTCCCGGGAGCATTTTGATATTATCTATGCAAGCGACCTGCGCAGGGTAAAACAGACACTCCAGCCACTGCTCACACACAAGCCAAGAACAAAAGTAGTCTTTACCAAGGAACTCCGAGAGCGTTCTTTTGGACCCCTTGAAGGTAAGGATAACAAATCAATAGACTTCATCAATGAAGAAAGGCATGGAAAACTCTCAGGAAAAACCCGCGCAGAGACGATAGAACAATTCTATCTGCGTATACTGAAATTCCTCAAACACATCAAGAAAAGACATAATGGAAAACGAGTGCTTGTTATCACCCACGGCGGGACAAAACTAGCCCTTATCGCAAGCATCAAAAAAATCCCATTCCATACGCTGTACGTTACAAAAACAAGAATAGGAAACACGAGCGTCACCATTGTCTCATTCAAAGGCAAGAAGCACCGGTTCCACAGGATCGGCTGCACAAGGCACCTCAGAAACATTTAAAAACAACCGCCACCAGCCAAAAAAGTGAGGTGAGAAGTGGACACTGAGAAGGTATCAACACTGACATTCTTCGTCGTCCTACTCGTCCTGCTCATCCTCTCCGCGTTCATCATACGCCCGCTCTTCGCCTACATCATCCTCGGATTCGTCCTTGCTTATATCTTTCGCCCCCTGCACAAATGGCTCTATGAAAAGACACAAAAGAAAAACTTCAGCGCGACAACAATCACTATTCTCATCCTCATCGTCCTCGTCATCCCCGCACTCTCCCTGCTCTACACCCTCTTCAACCAGGCCAAGAACGCCTGGAACGGGCTTGCCGCATTCTCAACAACCCTTGGCCAACTCTCCACATACCTCTCCCACTACCTGGGAAAGACAATAGATTTGCAAGTGTACGCCCAGGGCATCGTCAGCAGGATCGCACAGTTCGTCGTCGAGGAAAAAGGGCCGTCATTCATCAGCGACGTCGGCGACATCATCCTCGGCCTCTTTGTCATGTTCATGGTCATGTTCTACATGTTCCGCGGAGGCCGCCAGTTCTTCACCGAACTTCGGGAACTCATACCGCTCAAGCGGCACCACAAGATAAAGCTCTTCTCAGAGATCGAGAGCATGCTCCACGCCGTCATCTACGGCCAGATACTCATCGCCATCGTCCAGGGCGTGCTCCTGGGAATAGGCCTCTTTGTCGCGGGCGTTCCCAATGCCTACTTCTGGACGTTTGTGTCCATCATCATATGCTTCATACCCTACATAGGAACACCCATCATCTTCGTGCCTGCAAGCCTCTACCTGTTCCTCTCAGGGCACACCGGAGCTGCGATCGGCCTTCTCATCTACGGATTTGTCATCGTGACGAACATCGACAACATCATCAGGCCAAGAATCATAGGCAAACGCGCAAAAGTGCACCCCCTCCTCGTCCTCCTCGGCGTCATCGGCGGGCTCAAGCTCTTCGGATTCATCGGCCTCATCATAGGACCACTTGTTCTCTCCCTTGTCGTGGTCTTCTTACGATTCTACGCGCAGGACTTTATCGCAAAAGAGAGCTAAAACCTGCTCCTCCAAGAGAACTCAGCAAACAATGCAGCACTCCACGCCTGGGCAAGACAGCCTTTCGACGACAAATGGCTTGCGCTTGACACTTCTGCATGATGGCCGGCAAGGCCGGAATACATGAGCTCGTACGCGCTCGCTTCCCATATCTTTGCAATATACTCCTTGAATGCCTTCGCATCAAGATCTAACATGCACAGCGCTGCCATATTATTTACAAAAAACCAGGAATCACCCCTATGATAGGATTGGTTTGTCATTCCTGTATATTCTGAGCAGAAGAGCGGGTGATTCTTATCAATCGTCGCAAGGCCTCCCCAGGAAAGCCACAGCTTCTGCAATGCATGTGAAAAGGCAGCCTTCCACTCGCCCTTTGCCAACAGGTCAGGATAGGCATAATAGGCAATGAAGATGTTTGGCCTTAAGGTCCAATCCTGCGAACCTCGCACGTAGCCATCCGCAAGGCATTTACCGTCAAAGAAAAGCTCCCGTACCCTCTTTTTCAGCCTGTTCTCAAGGAAAGCAAAGCCAGAAACATCCTCTCCTAACTTCTTTCCAAGAAATATGAGACAGCGATACGAAGCAAGATGCAATGCCTGGATCTCAATTCTAGCGCCATCCCGTACATCACCGCCAAAATCCGTATCCATCCACGTCTCCTTTGGCCTGTTCTCGACAAGCACATCCTTTGCGTAGGATCTATTCAAGAAGAGAACTGCCTGAGAGAGCTTTGCATAGACTTGCCGCAATTCCTCGTCATGGAAATGCGAGGAGAGTTCCCTCTTTTCCTCAAGCAAGAGAAACAGGTCCAAGAAACGCTTGCACAGCCACCCTGTCGCATCACAGCTGCCAAGGTCTGCATGCGGCCTTCTGTTCGGCAAGCGGCCATCGGGCCCGAGCAATGAAAGATAATTCATCAGGAGGTCCTTCATCGTCTTAAATCGCTGAGTAATCAAGTAATACACAGACGATATCAATTCATCCCTTGTCCAGAACTGGAAAAACCAGGGAAGCCCTGCAAGCATGCCGAACGTAGAATGGTCGGGATGAATCGTGAGCGAGCCAAGCGACGAAAGCGCGCAGGACAAAGGAAGGTCTTTTGCCTTTCTCTCATGCAAGAACAGCTTCATCCGCTCCTCGTCACTGTTCTTCTCCAGATACAATGCCTTCACCTTTGCCTTTGTCAGGTTCTCATCGCAGGCGACAATGATTGTCGCATCACCCATAGGAAACAGCTGCAGGCCCTCATACACGTAAGAAACATCCCGCGCCCCTCGCTCCTTATCATAGGAGTACGCTTTCTGCTTCCACAGCGCCCGTACTTCGTGCCGCACTTTTCCCCGAATGACTACATATGCCTTATGCGCAATTCTTGCCAGGGAATCATCCTCGTACTTCGTATATGCGATGACGATGAACCCGTCTTCCTTTCTTATCTCATAGATCCTGCCCTTATCGTCAAAATCATGGATCAGACGCATGTCAAAGTCAAGCGTGAGCATGCCTGCATAGTTTTTCGTGCTCAGGATGAGCCCGTGAGAGACCAGGGCGAACTGCACTTCACAATCCTTGCCAAGAAAAGAGACCTCATGTCCCTTGTGCTTCATATGCGAGAATTCCTGATCAAAACGGATCGCATCAACATACTTATAATAATCCATCGCATGCGGATTCAGCATGCAAAAGCCCTGATAGGATGTATGGTCAGAAGGAAACGAGAGCAGATAGTCTCCTCTCTTATTAGTCAATAAAAAGCCAGCCTCACCCTCTTTTTCCTGCACAAGACCATGCAGGCTATGCAATATCCTCATTTTGGATTTTTATCTCCGAATGGTCACCCACGTTCAACTTTTTCGAGGTATCAATGATAATTGCATCCTCGCCGATAAGCGAGTCTGCCAATTCCACCCTGGTCAGCCTTGCCCGCTCATTGATGATGGAGTCCTTGATAATGCAGTGGTCAATGATTGCCCCTTTCGCGATCGAGACATACGGCCCGATGACGGAGTTGATGATCTCAACACCGTCCTCCATCGCGACCGGAGGAATGATGACAGAATTTGTGATCTTGACATCCTTGCCTTTCTTGACCGCGTTCATCTTTCCCAAAAGCACCCTGTTCGTCTCAATCAAGGTCTCAGCTTTTCCGCAATCATACCATCCTTCAACCTCGATCACCTGAATCCTCTTCTTGTCCTGGATCATGAGCTCAAACGCGTCAGTCAGGAAGTATTCTCCCTTTGTCTTGATGTCTTTTTGGTACAAGGCCGCAATCTTCTCAAATAATGATCGGTAGTTCTTGATATAATACAAGCCGATATTCGCGAGCTTTGATATTGGTTCAGATGGCTTTTCCACGATCTTTGTCATAAAGCCATCCTTCACAAGAACGACGCCAAAGCGCTGATAATCCTCAACCTCCTTCACCCAGATAATCCCATCACTACCTACTTTATCGCATTTCTCAATCGCAGACAAGTCCGCATCAAAGATCGTATCCACAAAGATGATCAAGATAGGCTCATTGCAAAATGGCTCGGCAAGCCGAATCGCGCCAGCAGTGCCGTCTGTCACCTTCTGCTCAACAAACGTGCAATCAAAATCATAACCCTTCACATATTCCTCAATCTTCTCTTTCAAGTGGCCAGTAATAAATACGATCTCCTTAACTTCCGGAAGCTCTGCCTTAATCTTATCCAGGATATGCCCGAGAACAGGCTTTCCAGCAACATGCATGAGCGGCTTTGGCCTCGTATGCGTGTGCGGACGCAGACGAGTACCCTTTCCAGCAAGCGGAATGATGACTTTCATGAAAGAATAGAACCTCCCCATCATTTATAAAGATATCCGCTCATGGGGCATTTCCACGATAAAAGCTTGCCGCGTCCTCAGGAGAGACAGTATTTATCACCGTCCCTGTCTCCAGCTCAAAGCCGGCCCATACAGAAAGCCTTGGCGAGATCTCTATGTGAAAATGGAAGTTCTCACCCTTGAGTTCCGCATTATGGACCTTGAGATTATACGGAGGCTTGCCAAGGTCATCCAGGCGGAGAAGGATCTTCTTCAGCAATCCTGCTAGCGAGAACAGCTCGTCATTTCTCAATTGGGCAAGATTCGCATAATGCGTTTTTGGAAAGACCCAGATCTCATAGGGAAAGCGGGAAGCGTAAGGCGTGAATGCGGCAAAGAACTCATTTTCCACAACCCGCCTGTCTGACACCCTCTCATTCTCGATGATCTCGCAATACGGGCAGGTCTCATTCTCGATGAAATACTTGTATGCAGCCATCAGTTCCTCGCTTATCCACGACGGCTTGATATTGTACGCGATGATCTGGGAATGGGCATGATTCAGGGACGCTCCAGCCTCTTTTCCCCTGTTCTTGAACACAGACACATACTTGATGTTGGGCAAATCATTCAACGCCCGTATCCTCCACACGTACGTCTTCAGGATGCCATGGATATGCTCCTCGGATAGGTCTTCAAGCTCGACCCCATGATCAGGAGTCTCGATGATCACCTCGTGCGTGCCATAGGCGGAGGCGAACGTGTAGAACCTGTTGTGTGTCTGGATGCGCGGATTCCCATCAAGGGAAACAGCGCTGAACTTGTTCGGGATGACCCGGATAATCCACTTGTCATCCTTCTTGATCTCATTGATGATTGTGGGAAGCATTTCTTCGTGCTCAGGGCAGAAGGGGCAATTGTCCTTACTCAAAGATGCTGCCTTCCCATTCTCCTGCGGGCGGTGTGCGCGACCCTTGGATATGATGACGAACCTGTTCAGGAGATAGTCCTTCCGAAGCTCGCTCATTTTTCAAGGGCGAGGTTATGTGCCTCAATATAATTTTTCACAAGGTGCTTCCAGTCTGCAAGGGATGAAACCGTCTTTGCCGTGATCTTGTTCTCCACACGCTCCACATGGTCGAGTGCGGTATACTCGTACATGATCCGCGCGAGGTCCTCGACGACCAGGTCATTAGATCTCTCGAACCGCTTCACGATGAAGATGCCCGGGTGCTTCGGGTCGATATGGTTCTTGATATAGCTGCCAAAGCCAGTGAGGTCCGACGTCACAGACGCGACACCCATCGCCGCGGCTTCCAGTGACGTATACCCCCATGGCTCATAATAGCTCGGGAAGATGCCCAGATGGCAGCCAGACATCGCCTCGTAATACGAGAGGTTCAAAAGGCCATCATTGCCGTCCAGGTAGACCGGGTAGAGGATGACCTTGACCCTGTCATTGGACTTATTGTCCAGGCCGTAGTCAAGCAGGCTTCGCTTGATGATATCCGCATCCTCATTCTGCAAATAATGCGTGACTATGAGCGGGTTTCCGAACCTCTTGAAGGTCATGAGTTCCTTCTTCAGGTCAAGGATGAACTCGTTCGTGAATATGCGGTCCTTGATAGTCTCATCCCGCGAGATCACGCCCTCAACGATCGTCTTTAAGATGTCCTTGGACTTGAAATCAACATACTGCTTGATCTGCCTATAGATGTTCTTGTTCTCCAAAAGCTCCTTCTTCAACCCATACGTCGCGTTTGGGATCCAGAAGAATACGCATACCGTCGTCTTGGAATTCATCTTCGCCAAGCGGTCATTCAGGCGTGCAAGGGCGCGAATCGTCACGTCAATGCCCTTGTTCTTGAACTCGTAACGCCCGATGATGAAAAAAATGAGCGTGTGCTCGAGCTCAAATGTGTAATGCGGGAAGAAATAATACGTGATGAATTCCCTGATCTGCTCAAGGTTCGTCACGTGCTTAATCGACGTCTCCTCAATCGTCGGGAACTTCTCCACGTCAAGCCCGTTCAGGAGCAGGATGTCTGGCTTTCTTCCCAAGACCTTCTCTGCTTCAAGCCCTGTGATCTCTGAAACTGTCGTGAAGACATCGCAATTCTTTGCGCACGCACGCTCAGCAGTGAACTTCTCAATAATGCCGACGTTTCGCGCTTCTTTCTCCGGGTCAAAGTTCAGCATGATGGAATAAAGTTCCCGCCCCTGGCTCGCAATGCTTCGCCCTAGCATCGTCGCGTGGGTTGTGAAGATCGTCTTTATGCGCGAGCGGGATTGCTTCAGGTAGAGCAGGGAGAATCCTGCAAGCCACTCATGGAAGTGGGCGACGATCCTTTTTCCAGAAAGCCCCTTCTCGATCTCCTCAAGAAGCATTCCCACGCACCACGACCAGAGCATCGGCTCCTCAAAATCCCATCGGGCATGTAGGGAATCAATGCGAAACAAATCCCAAAGAACTGTCTTTATGCTGTT
Organism: Nanobdellota archaeon; assembly: GCA_043825215.1. GTDB lineage: Archaea > Nanobdellota > Nanobdellia > Woesearchaeales > JAHJEM01 > JAHJEM01. The sequence goes on along the minus strand of JBDRSD010000013.1, from coordinate 2,674 downwards.
CTTCGATGTCACCTGCTGCTGAAAATCGACAAGGATGACATACGGCTCGCCCTTGATCTGCCACTTGCCGAAATAACAGGTTATGCCCTTTTCCTTCAGGACGGTAAATGCCCTCTCCAATTCAGGAGGAGGGACGGCCTCGATGACTTCAGTCTCAAAAGAGCGCTTGACAAAGGGGCCGACGAGAAAATAATTGTCATAATACTCTCTCATCAGAGCGGCTTTGCTGATCAAAACCGTATTGATACCACCCACCTTGTTGCAGACCTCCCATGAGGCCTCAAAAAGGTAGTCTGCCTTGCCTTTCTTTATGTCCATTTAGTTCAAGAGCAGGCTGAAGATCAGCTTGCTGACGACGAATCCGAGCACGAAACCACAGGCAACGCCGAGGATGAATTCCTTCAGGGTAAAGTACTTGTACTTGTCTTTTCCCTCTCCATGCTCTGCCTTCGTGACTGCCTGCTCTGGCTTCTTCATGACATCAATCGCCTTGACTTGAGGGCTTGGCAGAATAGCCTGCTTTGGACTCTTCTCTTGCACGACAGGCGGCGCCTCCTTGACAGGGACAGCCACAAACTCTTCAAATCTTTGCGTGACCCTTTTACGCATGAGGTGCTCATTGATCCGCGCAAGGGTCTCTTCTCGCGTCCCGCACTTTTTCACCTCTTCAGCAAGGGAAGCATTGTCAAGCACGTGCAGGATCCAATTCGCAAAATCGTTCTTGAATTCGCTCACATGATGGGAATACTCATCCTGCTCCATCTCATTCATGATAGCCACAAGGTCGTCTAAATTCCGGGCAACCTTCCCATTCCTACAATAGAATGCCTCGTCCATTCTCACCTCTTTTCAATAATTTTATTTGAAATATTCCTTGATGATAATTTTTGTCTGTTTCTTGTTCTTCTCGTTCGCGAGAAGCCTGCCAAGCTCCACCTCGTTGAACACGTGATAGATCCACGCGGAAAAATCGTTCTTGTACGGCGTCACATGGTGCAAGAAGACCTCATCCGACATCTTCTCCAGGGAACGCCACAGGTCAAGAAGGCTTTTGAGCTTCCTCCCATTCTTGAGCAAGAAAAACTTCTCTTCCTCGACCAAAGCGAATTTTCCAAGCTTTGCTTCCAATTTTTTTGGCAAGGCCACAACCCCTTTTCTGACTGTTTTCCCTTTCTCTGCCTTTCTCTTTACTACTTTCTTCTTCGGATGCGGCCTCTTTTTTGTTTTCTTCATTCCATCACCCCAGACGTCCTAAAGTGTCCTGCTCGGGCTCTCTACCGGAACAGAAACCTCTTGCAGGACTTCTCCTTTGGACCTCTTAATCCGTATTGCAAGATCATTCAATACATTCATGAACGCGATAAAACCCTCATACGGTGTGTTGTACGGGTTGAAATACTTGTGCACGTCACCGTCATTGAACCACTTCGTGCACATGTAATACAGATGATCGCTCGTCGTCAGGCGTCTCCAGTCATCTATGATCTTCGAATTTCTCGTCTGCTTGATTGCAGGCTCAAAATTATAGAGCTCGCTGGCAGCATAGTTCTGGATGCGATTTCCCAGCCAAGCCGAAAGATCCCGCTCCATATCAGCCCAGGAGATAAAATTATGGATGTCGAGTTCGCCAACTGCAGGATATGCGGCTAGCACCTCAGACACGGTCTTAAAGTCATTATCGCCGTGCTTGAAGATCTCCTCAGGAAGATGCCGCATGAACTCAAAGATTCCCGTATCCTCCCACTGGTGCTCGCCAAACGTCTCATAATCCATGAACAGGTTCACGGTATTTCCATTACCATTGATGGCCGAGACCCACTGGGCGAACTTTTCCGCCTTAAGAGGGTATTCTTCCCAACCTTTATTCCCAAACCTGAACGCGATATCATCAGAGAGCTTGTAATTCTTCAGGAGAAGCTTCAATTTCGGGGCAGTCTTTGGCGTGTAGAGAAAATTCGGAGACTTCCATCCCATGATATGATCCGCTCCTTCGGCAACGATTCCTGAAAAACCCATCCCCTGGATGAAATTCGCAAGCTCATTATTGTAGATGAGTTCCGTATTCCGAAACACAGTCGGTTCCACACCAAAGAGGGACTTGATGAGCTTCCTGTGGAGCATGACCTGCTCTCTGAACTCCTCTTTAGAATACAGGTAGGAAAGTGAGTGATGATAGGTCTCTGCAAGAAACTCCACACACCCGGTTTTGGCGAGCTCCTGAAAGCTCAAGAGCACCTCTGGCTTGTAGCGCTGGAACTGCTCGATTACCATCCCTGAAAGCGAATAGGACACCTTGAACCGCCCCTTGTAGCGCTTGATAAGCTCAAGGATAGTTGCGTTCATGGGAAAATAGCACTTCTTCGCCACCTTCTCGATGATGTCCTTGTTCTTCTTATGGTCAAAATAATCCGACGAATTGCCAATCTCAAAGACGCTGTACTTCTTCAGCCGGAAAGGCTGGTGCACCTGGAAATAGAAACATACGCTAACCATGCTGTCCCCCCAACACCCTGCTGTACGTGTCCATGCATTTTCTCGCAGGAATCTCCCAACTGAACTTCTTCACTTCACAATTTCCCTGCTCCTGCAATTCGCTATGGAGATGTGTATAATGCAAAACGCTCAGGATCTTACTTGCCATCTCATCCACATCCCAGAAATCAACGCGCAGGCA
>JBDRSD010000012.1:0-20735 GCA_043825215.1 Nanobdellota archaeon | reverse complement strand
CTCGTAATCTTTCTAGGTTTTCCTTGAGATTCTCCTCAAAGGAAATCACGTAGGGTTTGAGTGTCTTATGCCTTCTTGCTTTCTTGAACGCAAGTTCAAGATTTTCAATAGAACAAAGACTCTCATAAGTCAAAGTGCTCTTCGTTTGCTTTTCGGGGGGGGGGGAGTTCCATTCTAAGAAATCAGGAAAGGGCATGGTTTTTTAAATCTTAAACAATTCCCTTTGTTTGTTACACCAAACGTGACACAGAATAACTACTCTAAAGTGGTTAAAAAAGCGAAAGATATAAATAGTAGTGCCTACACAATAAAGGAAAAATAAGCAGTATTTGGGGGGGTAATTCACCATGGCAATCATCATGGATCGGGAAATTCGAGTTGTGAAAAGCGTTGAAGGACAATCAGTGTATGATTCCGGCATGCCACAGGCCAAAAGAATTGCACTGAAGAATGCACAAAATGGGGGATATGTAGCATCACTACCCCAGATCTTACATTCAAGAGTTGTTTCTCCTGCTAATAGTGAGATTTGGCAGAACTGGTTTACTGCAAACAGCGAAGAAAACATTGGACGGACAGCACAAGGCAATCCCGTTGTTATTGCCGTTCATGGAACAGGTCTTTGGACTCCGGACAGGATCCAAGAAGCATACGACGAAGGACTCACCCCTAATTATGCAGGAAAACTTGACACTACATCGCATCCTCATGAAATGCGTGACTTGCTGAATGGAAAACTCGCAGATGGAACAATCATTCCAGTATATTCACTCACCGATTTTATGAAAGGCATTTCAGATTTGCCTATGCAATATACAGTCATCATGGACTTTGACCAAGTGAAAAACCTCGAGTCAGGAGTCCAGAAAACTGGCAAACTACGACAGAATCCTCTTTTCATCGTTCGCGCAGGAGGCGCTGAAGCTGCAAATGAGTACCTTGACAAAGCAGAGCAAGTCTATGAAAGAAAAGAGCTTGGAAACTGGCATCCTTTTGCAAATTCTGATCCAGATCAGCCTCAGGGGCGTGTCCCGTTTGCGGGCGACTACTGCAATTCCGGCCTCCTCGGCGCCAACTCCCTCTCCAGCATTGGCCGCTTCGTCTGGGTAGCGCCGAATACGCCGAGCGCGCAAAAGAACGCTGAAAGAGCCACAGTCCAACCTACAATGGAACAAATCCTGGCAGCATCAGCAAAATATGTCCCTGAAATCAATCAGGAATCCTACCGCCAAGAAATCAACTCATTATACACGTAATTTTTTTCAAAACTTTTTTATAACAATACTTCTTTTCGTATTCTTGTCCCAGCCACCGCGTGTGGTTGGACTACACGCCCGTCCACTACGGGAACTTGTTCCTATAAAATACGACCACGACACAAAGTAAAGCAAAGCTTTACTTGTGCATGAAATCTTCGATTTCATTGCAGAAATGAAGTGGCGGTGAAAAAATAAGTGGAAGGGCTACATCGCGGGGCGTGTCCCGTTTGCGGGCAACAACTACAATAACGGCCTCAACGGCAACAACAACCTCAACAACAATGGCCGCTTCGTCTGAATAGACCAACACCAACCGCTGGGACAACCAATTTTTTTTACAGGAATCTCTCCCAATAACTTTTCAATCAAAATGAAGATTGCCATGATTTTTTTGCTTAAAATCTGCGTTTAGAACGAACAATATCAGCGTATCTTTTTCCTGATGCGTTGTTTTATTTCAGGGTCGCAGAAGCATCGGGCGAATGCCTCCCGTTCTTCATGGAAATCATCTTCTCTGAAGGCTGATTTTCTTGCTTCGTCGTTTCTGATGATTCGTTCTGCGAGAAAGAGCAGGTTCTTCTTGTCTGAGAGGTAGTCGATGATGCCGAGCTGGTGTGCCTCTTGTGCGCTGATTCTTTTTCCTGTGCGGATGAATTCTTCTGTGAGGCTGTGGCCGATGAGGCGTGAGAGGCGGACGCTTCCTCCAAAGCAGGGTGTGATTCCGAGTGCGGCTGTCGAGTGGGAGAGGACTGCTCTGGGTGATGCTATTCTGGCGTCGCATGCAAGGGCGAGCTCGAATCCTGGGCCGAATGCGAATCCGTTGATTGCGGCAATTATAGGCTTTTCCATGGTGTTTAAGAGAAGCATGGTCTCTTGGCCGAGCCGTGAGTAGTCCTTTGCCTTGTCATAGTTGAGGAGGGAAAGCTCTTTGAGTTCTGCTCCTGATGAGAAATCTGTTGGTGAATGGAAGATGATTCCTTCGATTTCGTTTGCGTCAGAAAGGCCGGACAGGACGGTGTTGAGCTCTTTGAGTGTTGATGAGTGTATCTTGTTTCCCCGTGGCCTGATGATAGAGATGTATGCTATGCCGTCCTTCATCTCCACGCGCACATCTTTGAGTTTCTTCACCCCTGCATCCCCACGTCCGGGTGAGGATGGGAGAGTATTTAAACTTTTGGGAGGGCTTATTCAGGACGGTTCACTTCGTTGTCTGTCACTGTGTTGACTGAGACTGATTTGTATTCGTAGATGGTGAGCTTGTCATTTACGCCTTTGATGTCTTCTCCGATCTTGACTAAGATGGGAATGCCGAAGAATTTGTCGATGAAGGCGACATGCTGCAGGTCATCTTTAATGTATTCTAGCCGGTAGACAGGCCGTCCGAGGAGGGTTTCGCTTCCCATGAGCGTTCCTGTGGTGATCTCAGGGATCCAGTCGAGCGGTGTTTTGAATCTCCACTTGGCAGCATCTGTCGTGATTGCAGGGCCGCCCTTGCAGTAGAGTGGTTCTCGTTCGCAGTAGCCTTCGGCCGTGTTTGCTGATAGGTCGATGTAGACCGTGTCGAAGTTGTTGGTCTTGATGATGGAACTTCCTTTGGGAAGGAGGACTTTCATCTTGTCTCCCTTGACCAAGACATCATAGTATTCTGTGGGGTTGGGCGGTCCCTGGAATTTGTAGGTATAGCCTTTGGTGTTTGTTTCTGCCTTCTCAAAGAGGGTTTTAATCTCTGCAGGGAGTGCTTGTTCTGGTATGATTGGTTCGGGAGGCACGTCCGGGATTTCAGGAGGGATCACTTCGTCGGCAGGCGGGGTTGGCGGGGTGACTGGGTCGTTTGTCGTCGGTTCATTAGGTGCTGGTTCGTCCGCATCTCCGCAGCCCTCGCTTCCGACTGGGCAGACCTCTTCTGTTGGAGTGCATGCAGATATGCTGATTGCAAATACTGCAAGAATGATGAATAGTGCATAAACGTATGGTTGTCTCATGTGAATCACCTCGTATTATGAAAGTCGGTACATCTTCTTATTTAAAAATATTTAGGAAAAGTATTTAAATAATGATTCTGTTAGTGAAGGAAAAGAGGTGTGGGATGAAACAGAACAAGAATGTCAATTTGCTCTTGATCATCATTGGTATCCTGGGTTTTTTCTTTTGCAGCTTTTTTTTGATCTATCATCAGGTTCGGGGAGGGTTTTTGCTGAGCCTGTTCTTCATGGTCCTTTTCCTGGAGGCGTACATCCTGCGAATTGAGCTTCCGCCGCATCACTTGGCAGCGATGCCTGATTCCCGTGTACATTACAATCCTCCTATTCCTTTGTCGAGCGGGTTCATGGTGACAAGTATCGTCGGAGGGCTCATCTCCCTCTTTGTCGTCCTGCCGCTCTCTCTTTCATGGGGAGTGACCTTCACGGTTGTATTCACGATCATGTTCATCTCATCGATTGTGTCGATGACAAAGGCGCCTGTGGGAAACGAGGCCCTGATAAAGATTCACATGGATGAACTTGCCGTGCATAACAAGGTGCATAGGCGAAGATGAAGGAGTTGCAACTGATTACTTCAGAATACTAACAAATTTGTTTGGCGGATGAATATCATCCCATTTTCTATATTTGTATAGGGGAAGAACGTATATCTTAGCTTGATAATTTGATAATTCCAGATTGTTAATGCTGGTTACTATTTCTAAAATAAAAGCAAAACATTAATATATTAGTTTCGTAATAGTTATTAATAGTAAACTCGACCTTATAGAAAAGAGACCAGTTAACGTCAGACGTGACGTTAGCTCGATTTGAAATGGCCAAAAAAGATGAAGGATATAGCGATAGCTATATCTCATTACGAAAGAACCTTCGCTCTAAAGAAGTTAGAGCTATCTTAGAAACTATTTCTGATAAGAGGGACCATCTTCTTGTGAATGTATTGTATGAGCTGGGATGTACTGTTTCTGAGCTTGTCAACATAAAGGTTGAGGATATTACACCTGATTCTATACTTATTGGTTGGCAAAGAAGAAAGGTTGAGATCTCTTCTGGGTTGAGGGACGAAATTAAGAATTTTCTGAAGAATGATTCTTCTTCAGAATTTCTTTTTTTCACGAGACAAAGTGGGCGGTTGGGTGTGAGACGAACACAACAAATCGTAAAAAATTGTCTTGAAAGTAAACCAAGTGAGCTTAGGCATGTAAGAATTGTTGAACTTATTAAAAGAAAAGGGATTAATGACATAAAAAGGAGTTGCGGACTACAAAGATTACAGGTAAAATATTTTCTAAAGAAAGAGGAAATACGACAACTACAAAATCACATACATGACAAAAAACACTCGCTTATGTTTAACCTGCTGCTTGAGACAGGGTACTTAATCTCTGAATTGGTTGATTTAAGAGTTGGAGATATTAAAGAAGAATCCATACGTATTGGAAGTCCAAAACGAGAAATCAGCATCGCCAAAAAACTTGCTTCTGAGATAAAAGAAAGTACTCGAGAAAAAAATGATGAGGAATTTCTTTTCAGTACAAGGCAAAGCGACAGGATTTCCGACAAAAGAGTATTCCAAATCTTGAAGGAATATGGAAAAGTTTCTGGAGTCAAGTTGAATCCTCGAATCTTGAGAAACACAAAGATTGCTTGTTCGCTGCAGGCAGGTGACGTTAAATCGAAAATTGAGCGTGAGTTAGGGATAAAGCGGCTCGAATTCGGTTCTTATGGATTGTTAAACAAAGATGATTAGAAAGAAATATGGACAGGAGAGAGAAAAAGGTTTTGGTATTTGGAGATTCATCCTGATCCTGTCACTCCTGCTTATGGCAAGTGTGGCACTCTTAACTGTAAGGCAAAATGAACTCAATACGTATGAAATAATCCCCTTAAATTTCAACTCAAGTGTTAAATTCCTGCTTACATCGCATAACGACAATTTGGGGGATGTAAATATGCAAGTACTCGCTGTAGATGAAGAACATGTGGGCGACCTGCAGATTGAGATAAATAAAGACAGCATTGGAAATGCCACATTCAATAGAGTCAATATTTCCTCTCACTTTGAACTGATGATCGATACAGAGATTATTGGCTTGAAGGTAAAAGGGTATGATACAGCAAAAGCCTTTGCTATCGATCCAACAAAGATAGAATTTGAGAATGCCACGTTTACAATTAAAGCTACGGGGAAACAACTCTTTAAATGTGTTGAATGGAACTTCTCCGAACAAAAATGTTACGGCAAATGGACGAAGATAAGAAATGTAATTCCTGGACAAGACTATGAATTATTAATCACGAAACAAGATCCCGCGTTTATAGAGACGAACCAGAGTGATTTTGATCTTGGCATATATAACAGGACATTCTTTAATACAACAATTGGTGCTGTACAGATTAATTATTCATACAATAATGGCACGTATCTTTCCAGGATATTTGACGCGGAAAGCCTTGCCAACTGGACAAATATCTCCTGGGTCGAAGGCGCACCATATAGTGAAGAGCTTCCAGACAGCCAAAAAGTTGAAGATGCTTTAGGAGGGGCAAATATGACAGGAAATGTATTATTACTGCATCTAAATGACGGAAATGGAGCCTCGGTTTTTGCAGATACCTCGGGAAATATAAACAATGGGACTTGTAGTGGTGCTGATTGTCCAACATGGACGGCTACGGGCAAATTTGGAGGTGCATATTCTTTTGACAGCAATGATAGAATTGGAACGCAGATCACAACACAATTCAATGATTTTTCTGTTGAGGTCTGGTTTAAGGATAATGGAGATAATTTGCAATATGAGCGATTGGTAGATAAGAGTTATACTCAATGTTTCTGGCTTGGACGAAATTCCAACACTCCAAACTCGTGGGGAGGTGGTGTCAGGGAAACGAGCAGTCCTTACGGGATTTTTGTCAATTTGCAGGACGGGGAATGGCATCAAATAGTCTCAATAAGAAAAGGAACAACCCATTACGTATATGGGGACGGCGGACGAGTTATTGCTTCAAACACAGTGAGTGGTACTGCGTGCGACACGACCACTCTTGCAGTTGGTGCATGGGGTGCTGTAGGGTCTACACAACAAAGATTAACCGGGATTATTGATGAAGTGTCTTTTTACAACAGGAGTCTATCTGCTGAAGAAGTATTAGACCATTATAAAAGAGGAATGTTAAGGCTTAACCTGACAGTGAGAAGTTGTGATGATAGTAACTGTGACGCAGACACCTGGAATGAAACTTTTGAGAATTCATCAACCCAATCATTGATTGTTGCAAATAATCAGCATTTCCAATATAAAGCTGACTTTTTTACATACGATCCAGCAGTCTTGCCAGAACTTTACAATGTAACTATCGGATATGATATCTTGGATGATATTGCACCCATAATATATCTGGAATCGCCAACAAATGAGACAATAAACACAACAGACAAAACACCTGATTTCAAGTTTAACGCGACAGATGAAACAGCATCTACACTAAATTGTTCATTATGGCTGAATGCGACAACAGGGGGAACAGCTGAGATAAAAGCAACCAATTCCAGTGTAAACAACATGACATCCACAATATTGACTCCGGCCACCTCGCTAAGCAATGATTTATACTGGTGGTGGATTGGATGCTCTGATGGTTTTAATTCAAATATAAGTGAGAAGAGAATAATAAACATGAGTGTGGGTGATTTGGAAGCGCCAACAATCCAGCTTGTAAGCCCTGAAGATGGGATGGTAAATACTACAGACAATTCTCCAGACTTTACATTCATCCCAAGTGATGATATAGCCGACACGTTAAATTGTACATTATGGTTGAATGAAACTTTATCTGGAACTCCTAAAGCCTACGGGTATGATCCATCTGTTGTAAATGGAAGTACTGCAACAATAACAGCGAATTCGTCTTTAATAAATCAGAATTATTCTTGGTGGATTAACTGTTCAGATGGCACTAATACTAACGTGAGTGTGAAGAGGTTACTTGTAATTTACGTTGATGTTAATCCTCCTGTTGTTAGTTTAACTTCACCCGCTCAAAACAGCAATGATATTGATTTCTCAGCGGTTAATTTTACCTGTTCTGCAAGCGATGATATATATCTAAAAAATATGTCTTTGTATTCTGACTATAATGGAGGATGGCAGTTCATTGACAACAATAGTTTGTCGGGCACAACTGATTCAGTGACATTTGTTAAGAATATCTTGCAGAATAACCAATTTGTCAGCAATTACTTCAAATGGAACTGTCTTGCATATGACAATACCTCAAAATCAAATTGGAGTGCGTTAAATTACACATTTTCAGATTGGGATTTAGGAACACATGATAACACGATTTTCAATACAACAGAAAAAGCCATAACCTTGCATACGTATGGTTCAGATGGCATTTATGCTTCTCAAATCTTTGATGCAGGATCTGCTGTCGGATGGAAAAATATGAGCTGGTATAGCAACGCCATTAATGCAGAGTCTGAATTGGCCTACTTCAACAATTCTGAATCCAAGAATTACTATTCTCAGGTCACTTATTCAGTTAGGCACTGGTACAACGTGCCAGAACTCATTTCAGAATTCTCTCAATTAAAAGTTTCTGCTGTTTTAGATTGTGATGGGAGTTGCTCGGGACCGACGTATATCAGAATTGGAAATTCAACCAACTGGACAGATTATGAATTCTTGAATGCTGCTTTGGTCAGGACAGATGCAACTACGTCGGATTACACGTGGTACAATAACACGTATAATATAAGCAAAGGTAACGTGGGAGATTATTTTTTTGTGCAGCTATTATTATTCACCGGAACCGGAACAATAAAGTTCCTTATGGATGAGTCTGGACCTGCAGGGCCGGATCCAGAATATAGGCCGGGAAGCAATGGGGATGGTGGCCAATCTGGATGGACAGATGATAATGGGGATTATGCTATCAATGTGTACTTTATACAAAATACTGATGTGAACTTGACTGTAAGAAGCTGCAATGACACAAGCTGTAATGGTGAATCTTGGTCAGAACCATTAAGTAATTCGACATTCAGCGAGCTTCCTGTTCCAAACAATCAATACTTCCAATATGCTGCTCATATGGAAAGTGCGGGCAGTTCAGTAACACCAAAATTATATAATGTCACGATTAATTACGGATCTGCAGATGATGTGGAACCGGCCATTTCTATTTTCTCACCAGTTAATAGAAGCGGTAATAATGGCAATGTTACATCATTCACGTATAGTGTGGCTGATGAAAGCAGTATTGATAATTGTGAGCTTATTATGGAAGGAGTTGTCCAAGATACTGATTATTCTATTTCAAAGGGCATTACGCAGGAATTCAACATCTCAGAAATGGCACTCGGAACATATGACTGGCATATCAACTGCACAGATATGAATGATAACGAAAATTCTTCTGAGATAAGAGAAGTGACGATTGTTCCAAGCTATGAGTTTACTGGAAGGACAACTGATTTTAGCCAAGTAGATATTGAAAATATAACCAATCTTATCTTGGAAAAGCCAAGTTTTGGCTTGATTAATTATAGTGAAACAATAAACCTGAGCGGGGGAGGGAATATCAATTCATTTGTGATAATTGCATATAATTTAATCAGTATTGATACTGGTAATTTGCCTCAGCTCAATAAATCTGCTGAAGTCACATCATACAACCTTTCTTTTGCAAAACCAATTATCTTGAAGGATAATGAACCCTGCACTACGTGTAACATCATCATCTATGCGGATAATTTAACTTTTTCAGTGCCGAGTTTTAGCGCTTATTCAGCTTCTGAAAACTCCCAGCTTGAACTGTGGGATGATACTGACAGCAGCATGAAATATGCAAATAATGTGATTAACTTTTTTGCTAACTATACAAACAGGACATCTAAAGAAAGTATTAATGGCCCCAGTATATATTGCAATGTAAGTTTCTCTGATATCGGAACAAATGCAATGGTATTTAACAGTTCTACTGAACTGTACTGGTTTAATAGAACATTTAGCTCTGCAGGAATCTATTTTTATAATATAACCTGCACTGACACAACTGATAATTACGCTTCTTTGAACGCTACAGATTATGCAAGTATCAATGATATGTTTGGACCGCAAAGTCCTGACAACATTACAGTGATTAGAAGTGAAAGAGCTAATGTATCCAGACCGCCCGGAGGAATAGAAACACAAGCAGGCAATCTTACGCAATTTATTGTCAATGCCTCCATAGTTACAAAATCATGGCAAGGATATTTTGGAAGAGTCAACGAATTAATATATCTACGGGATAGTTCTGACTTAAATTTGTATGAATGGAGCATTCTTCAACCATCAGGAGAAATTTATGCAACAAGGGCTCTTGATGTCAATTTTGCCGATATCAACTGCTCCACTGCTCAAGAAATAACAAGTGAAGAAGCATTTATTGGGCAGGAGTCAGCAAACGGGGATAGCGTCAGAAATACGTTCAATAAAGATAGCCATCCACAATTTGGCGTGGGTAGTGTGACAATTGAAGCAAATAGTTGTAATGCTACTAACCTATATGTCAACAGTTCTGCTCAGGATGCTGTATTCTATGAAGTTTTGCTAAGTGATGGTGCTTCTAACATGGTGTATATTACGTTATTGGATGCTAATCAAACAGGGTTTGATAATCAAAATTATGATTTTGAGATGTTGGTGGGTGAGAATGGTGATGAGGAAGCAACAACTGCATACTATTTCTTTGTTGAGATTTCCTAAAAAAAATATTTTAAAAGTATGTCATTCCTTCGCAAACGTCGCTGCGACAAGAATGGGAAATGCGATCGTTGCATCTGCTGACACTTTTACAGAAAACCCGTCGGGTTTGATCTTTCCCCAGGTGATGGCTTCATCTGGCCGTGCTCCAGAGTCTGATCCGTCGAATTCTTCTGCGGTTGTGATGTAGACGCAATAGTCGAGCCCACCGCGGAAGATGTTGGCGTTCAAGGTGAAGTGCTTGGCAATGCCTGATCCGAGGATGATGGCTCCTGTCTTTCTCGCGTTCAGGCAGAAAGTGACAAGGTCATAGATGTCTCGGCTGACGTCGAGGACAAAGTCCTTGTGTCGTTGTTTTTGGAAGAAGATCATATCGCCAAGGCTGCCGTCGGTGATGCCTGGGCAAAAGACCGGGATCTTGTTCTTTGCAGCCCAGTAGAGGTAGCTGTCCTCTTTGTGTATCGCTTCTCCGAGTTTTTTGATGAGGTCACAGGTGCTATGCACTGTCCCTTTTTTCTGCGCAGTATACATCTCGTCTAGTATGGGCTCGATGAATTTCTCAAAATACGCGAAGCGGTCGTTTGGCACAAAGATGTTTCCGGTCCTGTTGATGCCTTTTTCAAAGAGCATCTTGCCTGGAACGTGGAAGTCGCCGAGGACGAATGGCTTAAGACTCTTGATGATGTCTTCTTCGATTCCACCTGCGGCAGTCACAATCGCATCAACGTGTTTGTGACGCACAAGCCAGGTGATGATGTCGCGGATGCCTGAGGTGATCATGTTTGACGTGAAGGTGAGGATGATGGTTGCCTTTTCCTGGCGCATGGTCTTGACGGTTTCGATTGCCCGGCCGAGGTTGGTTGCCTGAAATCCGGTGAGAAGGAAGCTTTTCGTGAGCGCATCAAGGTCAACTGCTTTGGAAAAGTCAAGTCCCTTAATTTCAGGATGCCCGGACAGGTCGAAGATTCTCTCTGGCGAGTACTGGGCGTGATGTTTCTTGAGGTCTTGTTCCTTCTTTTCTTCCTTGGTGAGCATAGCAGAGAAAAATCAGGGCGTATTTTTAAATGTTTAGAGAATCAGTCGAACATGTGGACGTAAAGTCCATAGATCGTGCCATCATGCATGTAGAATACTGCATAATCCACCTGATAGATGTCACCATAGTCTATTGTCGTGATTGTTTTTCCTTGAGAAAGTTCCTCCAGGTCTTCTTTGAGGAGGATGTCTCCTGAATGTGAGGATACAAAGACGCCCTTTGCTTCTTGAAGTTCTTCTGGTTTTCCGATGAGTCTGCTGGTAACTGCATGCCAGTCTTTGAAATAGTACTGGTCAAGGGGTCCTGCAAGTGCGTGAGGTGCATTTGCTAATGGACCTTCATAGCTTTTTTTCTTGTTTTCTCCATAGCACGCAACAAGGTTGAGTAGAGGCATATTTTTATGGGGGTGGTATTCGCAAGAACGGTAAAAAGGGGCTTGCTCATAGTACCTGTCAGGTTTTCCGAAGAGTTTACTCATATATGCTTGTCGTATGAAGGAGAGGACACCTGTCAATGAGATATATGCATCGCAGGCACATGGGTTCAGGTGATACCTGACAAAGAGCCTCGGCAGTTCCGGCTCTCTCGCTGCATTCCTGAACGCGAGATTGCAGGAATAGAAACTTTCCGGATTGAGGAATTCTGATTCCTGGAAGGGAATCTCAAGTAATTTGAGGTAGTCACGTATCATGCCTGTTGAAGACCTGTCTCTTGGATTGAGTATGCTCGGATAGGGGGAGAATGATGTCATTTGATGTTTTGGTTCCGACACATTTTAATATTCTTCCCCCATTTTCACTCCAATAATGAGTGAAGTCGAAGAGCTTTTGGTAAGGATGGGTCTGGAAAAGTATGCAAGTAGAGCAATCAGTGTGCTTCTGAAGGAGGAATTGACATTAAAGGCATTAAGTAGGAAGGCTAAGATCCCATATGGCAAGGTGTATTCTATCGTAAAAAACCTGAAGATGCAGGGTCTTGTGCAGGAGACTGCTGATCGGCCAAAGAAGGTTTACATCTCTGATTCGAGAGAGTCTTTGCAACTCTTGTTTGATGAAAAAATCGCAGGAGAGCAGCTCATGCGAGAACAATTGACTCGGATTGTGAGTGAAATTGAAGTGTCACAGAATCGTATTCCTGGGTTTTTCCAGATTGGAACGACGAACAAGGAGAATAGGGAGATCCAGCTTGCTGCTTTTCGACAGGCAAGAAAAGAAGTCCTACAGATAATAAACATCCACCACCGCCCATTGTCAAACAGACTTGCGAAGACTACTTGGGAAGAGGAGATTCTTGCATCTATTAAAAGAGGCGTTTCGTATAAAGCGATTTATCCTGTTAGTTGTGTGCTACCAAAGATTCTCGTACAGGTCCAACAGAAGTATCCGAAGGAGTTCATTGTCCAAAGAAAAAACACCAATTTCATGCGCTGCGATATCATTGACAAGGATTTTGTTCTCCTGAAGCTCGTGCATGAGGATCCTCTGCAATTTGGAGGTATTCTTCTGATCAGAAATGAGCACTTGAACGAGAATCTGAGAAGAGTGTTTCAAGTATTATGGGCCGCTGTTGAGTAAAGCTATTTCGTGTGAGCACTTTTTTCGTAGAGACTGTAGATGCCAAGTTCGACAACTGCTTTTATCAGCAAGAAGATGATAACAGCACCACTTGCCTGAGAGATGAAGACTATGGGAAGGAAAAAGAGGATGATTGGCAGGAGGAAGAGATAGGGCTTGAAGAGCACTTTTGGGATGGATTCTTCTTTCCATCCGTGTTTGCGGTTTTCTATGAAGAATAAGAGGGTTCCTATGAAAAATGAGATGATGAAAAAGTATTCCACAAGCCCGATGGTGAGGTTTTTGAGTTGTGCTTGTAAGAATACCCAGGATAAGTACCAGGTGACAAGGCCAAAGTGCAGGAGGAACAGGAATGCGAGTGGTATTCTATCGTCTATTTGGAGATGTTTGTCGTCTCCGTGGAACCAGTCGCCGGGAAGTATTTTTTTGTCAATGAGGATTCTTGCGATGACGAAAATGGCGATGATGATGATCTGGCAGAAGTAGATGAAATAGATTTGTTGGAGGCTGATCTGGTTTTTGAACTGGAAGAGGATGAGGAGGATGTTGATGAAGAAGAGGATGAATGGAGAGAAATATTTCATGGTTGCCTATATATGAACTCGTTGATTTTCTTTTTCGCTTCTTCTCTCTTCCTCTGGTGTTCCCTCAGGAAGTTGTTAATTGTCTCGATGGTTATTTTCTTGAGTTCTCCCGTGAGCATCCTGCCGCTCTTGTACTCATCATAAATCCGTTTGAGTTTGGCATCGTCTGGCTCGAAGAAGGTCAGCCATTGGTAGCAGACATCAACAGCAGGATTCCCTCCATGCCTGCGGTGTTCTTCGACTGTTGCCTGCCCGCCTGAGAAGGCGTATTTGTTAATCTTCTTCTCGACTTCTTTGGCCGTATCTGTGGTAAAGATTGTCGAGTTGGGGTCGGAACTACTCATCTTGCCATCCGGACCGGAAAGGGGTGGTAGGAATTTGCATTGGATGCTTGCGGGTTTTGGGTAGCCAAGTTTTGGGATGACATCGCGGGATACGCGAAAGTGCGGGTCCTGGTCGATACCGTGAGGAATTAAGCAATACAGTTTTTTCTTGGCAATAACCGATGGGAGAAATGCTGGCACTGCCTGCATTGCCGTATAGAAGATGGCGCCGATATTTTGCTCGTTGTCAAATCCGAAGACTGCCTTGACTGTTGAATAGGTGATTCTCTTGGCTACTTTGATGGCTTCAGGATACATGATGCCTGCATGCTGCGTATCAATGAGAAAATGTGTTTTTTTCGCATCAAAGCCGAGTGCGATGACGTCGAGCATGTTTTCTTGCAGGTGCTTTTGCACGTCTTCGTAGGTGAGTTCTTTTTTGAAGAGGAATTTTTCTTCGTCTGGGAATTGGAACCAGAGGTCGACCTTGAATGCGTCTTGCAGCCATTTGGTGAAGAGCCATGGCATGATGTGTCCGAGGTGGGTGTGTCCTGATGGTGCGCGGCCTGTGTAGAGGAAGAAGGGATGTCCTTTCTCAAACTCATTGAGGACGAGGGCAAGGTCGCGGTGGGCGAAGAAGATCTCCCGTCGGAGCATGTAGTGCAGGCTTCCTGTGTGCTTCTCCAGGCGCTTGAGCAGTTTCGCATCTATTTTCTCAACGCCGAATTCCTTGATAAGGGAATCGTAATCCACTGTTCCCGAGACAGACCAGGGAGTCACTTGTGCCATGAGATCATCTATCTTGATGGTTTTTTTAAATGTTGTGAAATGAGGATGGTGCAGGGCACTCAGCTGAATATCTCCTTCACAATCTCTAGGCTGTTTTCTTTGTTCTTCGGGTATGCGGCAATGCAGAGTCTGATATGATAGCAGTCTCCAGAATCTGTTATCCAATACACACCATCAAAGAGTTTGTACTTGTCGAGCCGTAAGAAAAAGTTGCAGTTGGCATCGAGCCGATTTTCCTGGCGGATGAGCATTGCCTTTTGGTCTGGTGAGAGTTTTTCTGTCAATGCATTGAGGAATGCTCTGATATGCCGGTCTTTGTCGAGCACGGCTTCGTGGATCAAAATAGTCCTTGACTCATCCACGCCTGTTGCTTTTTCTGTCTTGATTGGTATTTTTTCTTCGCGAATGTCAAAGGGAAAAAGCGAGTGTAGCCCAGTACGTATGCGCTCGTTGTCTTCTTCTGCTTTTGCGAACACGCAAACAGTTATGCTGTGACAGTATTTCATGGGCGTTGTTGTTTTTTCGTCGTATAAAAAAGTTGTGCAAAGGATTTATATACTGATAATTATTACATGCGCTTATGAAGCTTCATCATAGGATGATGCATTTTCGGCCCAAGCCTCTTGATGCGAAAGTGATCCGGAATGGGCTTATTGTCATCTTTTTCTTGAGCATTGCGGCAATCATTTTTTCCATCGGCTTGAGTCCTGTGAAGACGCCTGAGGACTTGGCAGGGAGGATTGGCGAGTTTGGCATTTGGGGGCCGTTCCTGGTAGTTCTTCTCGTCATTATCGAAACAGTCATAACTCCTCTCCCCGGTGTCTTGATCGCGATTGCATCTGGTTTCACGTTTGGCCCGATATGGGGTGCGGTCTATACATATATTGGTGGCCTTATAGGCTGCCTTATCGCGTTTTATTTGTCGAGGCGGTTTGGCAGGCCGCTTATCGAGGGATTGTTTTCGAAGAGGACGATTGACAAGTATGACTTGTTTTTCACGAAGAAGGGTCGGTTTTTTCTCTGGATTTCGTATGCGATCCCGGTCTTTCCGTCTGATGTCCTTGCATATCTTGCGGGATTGAGCGACCTCAAATGGAAGGATTTTTTCTTGATTGTCGCGATTATGTCAATTCCGAGTGCAATCTTATTGAATTATTTTGGTGCGAGGATCGCGTCTTTGTCTGTTGTTGAGGTTTTGGTGATTGCCGCGGTTGCGTATGGGGTTCTTTTTGGTATTGGATTTCTCATGTATCGTGCTTTGCAGCGGCAGATTTCATAGTTCTTCCCAAAGGATTTAAAAAGGAAGGGTATTTTGCAGGGGAGTATGAAGCATACCTCGCTTGTCACGTTTTTCCTGGTTGCTATTTTTCTGGTCACCCAGATTGTGGGCTTGACCTTGATCAAGTCCATTAGCCAGAATGTGGTGGTGGACGAGGAGGGCAATAGAGTCATTGTGCCTGAGGCGTCGCTCGAGAGTTTTACACCACAGACTGAGGGCGCGGGGTCTTTGCTCTATATCGTGATTGCGATTGGTGTGGGAACGATCATTCTTTTGTTGATTGCGAAGTTCAACAAGGTCAATATTTGGAAGGCGTGGTTCTTCCTTGCGGTTGCGATTGCGACAGGAATTTCTTTGCAGGTGATTTTGAAGGATGTCCTCTCTCCCGCATTGATGTTTATTCCGTGGTCTTTGGGTGTGCTTCTTGCTGGAGCGAAGCTTTTTTGGAAGAACGTGATCATGTATAATATCGCAGAGGTCTTGATGTATACAGGAATTGCGCTCATCTTAGCGCCGATCTTAAACATCTTCTGGGCGTTCGTTCTGCTTGTCCTTATCGCGATCTATGACATGTATGCGGTGTGGAAGAGCAAGCACATGGTGACGATGGCGAAGTTTCAGCAGGGCACGAACGTGTTTGCAGGCCTCATGATTCCCTATACGAGAAAAGAGGGCAAGAAGACGACAGCAGTTGAATCAAAGAGTGCAGGAAAAAGTGTTCCAAAGCCAGATGAGCCAAAGATTGCGATTCTTGGCGGAGGGGATGTGGCGTTTCCCTTGATTTTTGAGGGGGTGGTCTTGCGGGATATGATTGTGAATGGTGTTCCTCCGGAGATGGCGCTTCTGTATTCATTAGTTATCGTTGCGACGACGACGATTGCCTTGGCATTGCTGTTCGTGCTCGCGAAGAAGGACAGGTTCTATCCTGCGATGCCGTTCATCTCAGCTGGGTGTTTCGTCGGTTTTCTCCTGCTTCTTGCTTTTTAGGAAGGCAGAAAGGGGGGTTTGGTTCTTGGTGAAGAAGAGTTCTTGCAGGTCGAGCATCATGCCGTCTGTTGCGGCAAGGGTTTTCACCCTGGTCTTTTTATGGATTTGGTCAGCGAGGTTTGACGGGTTTGCTTCGAGCATTTTGCTGCCGAAGTTCGTCAGGATGGCGAGCTTTGGCTGGATGTGTTGGATGAATCGTTCGCAGTCTGTTGCTTGTATGTGGTTTTTGCAGTGGAGGATGAGGACATTTGTGCCTTTGTATTTTTCTGCGAGGTGCTCTTCGTAATCTGTGTCGCCTGGGTAGCTGATGGTGAATGGTGTCATGGCAAGTCTGATGCCGATGCCCTCGAGAAGGCTTTTGGTAGCAAGAGGGAGGATTTCGTCGTCTTTGACGTATTCCTTGTGCCCTGGGGTGAGGATGATGATCTTTTCGAGGGCGTGCGTGTGGGATTTGGCGTCAAATGCGCATTTATCGCAGACGAGAAGACTTCCTTTTTTGTCGAGTCCGCCGTGTGTCATGCCAAGGACAACAGCGCCCATATCGTTCGTGTGGATGACATCAGGGGTGGTCACGATAATTGCGCTAGTCTCTCGCACGTTCACACCGTATTCGCGTGCCCGGACAAGTGCTCCGGGTCCTGGGTCGATGTGCATCTGGGACGAATTGCCCTGGATAACAATCCCTCCGGATGCCCGTTCCTGTTTGCCTACGACGAGCGCGTCCCCTCCTGTTCCTAAGAATATGAGCTTGACCACGAGGGAGGGTAATACGTTAGGATTAATAAACATTGTTGCATGCAGCCAATCCGCGTCCGTTGGTGGATTGTATACTTCGAATGACATGAGTTGGGAAAGTTGTTTATTTGCAGTCAAGGAAGCTTTGGAGTGCTTTCTGGTGCTTTTGGAAGGTTGGAAGATTCACCATGCCATACACGCCTGATAATCCGTCCTTGAATTGCTTCGCATTGACGACATGCAGAATCTTTTCCATCCTGTCCTGAATGTCATATCTCTTCTGTATTTCTTCCCTGATCCATTCCTTGTTCTCTGCTTGCGGGAACATCATGAAGACGTCCCGAATGTCAGTCTGTCTTGCTGAGATCATCTTCATGACGAGGAGAGCGTCCCGGTTGATGATGCGAAGCTTCAATTCTTCCCGTATGGTCTTTCCCCTGAGTGGGTGGATTTTTGAATGTTCAAATACCCAGTTTGCGAGGAAAGCAGATCCGGTAAGCCTGTCTGTGACAGAGCCTATCAAGATGTCCATACTGACTTGGAATTTGTTCTCGAGTACCGTCTCAAGGTGGCAGAATTGGCCCGAGTATTGGTCGAGAGCAGGGCTTGTTGATTGCACGTAGCCTCGTTTCTCCAGGATCTTGATTATCTTTTTCAAATCATCATTATCTCTAATGACGATATCGCAATCAATGGAAAACCTGGGCAAAGTGTAGGCATTCACCGCATACCCGCCGATAACGACAAACTCGCAACTCTTGATATCTTTGAGTGTTTGGAATATTTCTGCTTCCCGCAATGAAAAGAGGCCCATCATGCTTCAGCACCATACTTGTTTTCCATGTATTCGACTGCATATTGGAATATGTCATTTGATCTTGCAAATTCCAAGGTTTCCTGCAACGAATCCACTCTAAAGCCATCCTTTTCCTTTGATACGAATTTCTTGACTGGTATTATAATCACATATTCGCCTATTGTCTGGCCAGAATCCACGTAATAAGGAATTTCATTCTTACTAAAATAATTCTTCCAGTACACCACGTCTTTCTCCGATATTTTGATGAAATAAGGAGATTTCTCAATTCCTCGCTGTACATAGGAGAAGTCTGACCAGACCTCGATTGCAGATAACTTCGTAAAAGCATAGGGTTTTTTTGCTTCTTTCATGATTTCAGGAACCCGAAAGTCCAACAAGCCCGTTATGGCATCAGCAGGGTTACTGCACGAATAAGAGCCATCAGAATTCTTCTGTATCCATCCTGAGCGCAATAACAAGGAAAAGATCTTTTTCTTCATTGGAACAGACACTACCCAATCTAATGCAGACTGCATGAACCGTCCCCGCGTTCCATGCCTCGAGAACAACAAGGCATACGCCTTCAATCCATATTGTGGGATTTCTATCGTCATACAGTTACCTAATAGGTAACTGATATTTAAAGGTTTCGGTCAAAAACCCTCGGCCCCTTCCTCCAGATATACCTTAATACTACGTTTTCAAAGTCATATGCATAAGCTATCCGGTGACGATCATTCCTGCACAACCTTTAAAAGCTCTTCTTCATTTCTTCGTCCTGCTAGGCTGGGGTGTTCATCCTACCCTGTCACCGCAAACGGATGTGGGCGGGGCCGAAGCCCGAGGGGCGGCGCGTGCGTGCGCGTGCAGTCCATGTGGAACCGTCGATACCTCGTCCTCTTTGGCGGGTGTCCTTTCGAACCGGATCAGGGCAGGAATGCAGCAGTCCTAAGGTAGGAGATTCGTGCTCTGGGGCTCGCGGGGTGGAGGAACCATGTGGGTCAAACTGGATGTGTATGCATGCGTCCACCTTCGGGCACGCATTCTTCATAAAGGATCAGTAATCAGATAACCGCTTACGGACACTTTGCTTCATCATAGAATCTCCCTCAGAAATCTCGTCAGGATAAGCTTACGTCCTCAGCTTCCACCCATTTGAAAACAAGTATGTGATGAAGAGTACGCAGAGTGCGGATAAGGGGATGAGACGTGTGAAGTTGGTTTCTGAGATGTGGGTGAGTACTAAAACTTTTCCGTAATGCTTCTTCACGTTTGTTATGGTGAGGGCATCCATGAGAGGGCGGTGGATGTATTCGTTTTCATGGTTATCGAAAAGTGCAAATCTCGTACCGGGATGTAGAATTATGCAGTGAGATCGTGGAATTTCAGGTCTCCTGCCCGTGCGCAGCCATAGAATGAGATGTCGTAGTCTTCGATGAGGTAGACTGGTATTTTTCGAAGCATGTTTCGTGAGCTTTCTTTCCAGTTGTCGTAGAATGCGCGCATGAAGTCTCCTTTCATGAGTATTTCCTTGTTTCTTGGAAGGATGCCTCCTGCGAGAAAGAGCCCTCCTGTGGTCATGCCTTGAAGGGCCAGGTCTTGTGCAGCTGACCCTAAGAATTCCATGAAGAGGCGCATGGTAAGAAGAGCTGCCGGGCTTTTCGTGACAGAATGCGCAATGATCTCTGCTGCGTCTTTTTGGAGGTTTCCGTCTGCATTTTCTGTAAGGATTGCGGTGAGGATTTCCTTGTCAGTTGTCTTGACCTGTTTTGTCTGTTCAAAGGCTGCGATGTCTTTTGCTATGGCAGGTCTTGTGGCAAGTATTGCTTTCATGCTTTTTGGGTGTGTGAGGAGGAAGTGTGCGATGTGGCGTATGCCTTGTCCTGAGACGAGTGTTTCTGCGCTGATCTTTCCTATGTCAAGCTTGTTTCTGATGAATTCAAGCAGAAGATATGTTCCGCGTCCTCCGTCTATTCCTGCGTGGCCTCCTTCGCTCGGATGGACTGCATATCCGCTTCCTTCCCAGCGCAGGTATGCAATCCCGAGTCCTGTGCCTGGCCCTATGACGCCACGGGGCCCGTGCGTATCAGGGGGTGGAATGAAGGTTGGTGTGCCAAGCTCGTCTCCTTCTTGAAATCCGGGGACGGGCATGAGTTTTCCTGCAGGTGGGTGAAGTGTTGCTACTGCCTCGCCTATGCCTGCAAAATCGTTGATGACAAGGACATTATTGCATGCTGTCTCGTGCTGGATTTGCGATCCGATGATGGGAAATTTGGCATTGGTTGGCTTTTCGCAGGAATTGTTGAAGACTGGCCCTGCGACGCTTGCCACGCACGTGTTTGTTGTCCATCCTTTTTCATGTGCTGACCAGTTGAGGAATTGGTTGATTGCGGGGATGATGGAGTCTTGGTTCTTGTCTGCTTTTTGCTGGAAGAGGATTTTGTAGTTGTCGAATCCGTGGATTGCGACCATGGCAAGTCGTGGGGTTGTGCCGCCTATGTCAAGGCAAAGAATGTGTTTCATGGAATTATTTTTTTTAAGAAAGGATATTATAAATGTTTCGTTAGGAGAAGACGAGTGCTGGTTTTCCTGGTATTGCTCCTCCTGCTTTTTGTTCTGTGCTTTTTTCTGCA
>JBDRSD010000011.1:0-9214 GCA_043825215.1 Nanobdellota archaeon | reverse complement strand
ACGTTTTATTTCCTTGATGGTTTCTTTTTGATGTTTCTTATCTGACATCCGGACAAATCGGATGAGGAGGTCTACAAGATCTTCCTCCTTGAAGAATTTCAGTTTGTATCCGTCCGCCAGAAAATAGAAGCGAAATCCCTCAAATTTAATCTCCTTGATGACTATGCCCCCTACCGACCCTAATGGTTTTCCTTTATGAGGATTATTTTCAAGAGCATCAATAAGATCATAGATACGAGTTGCCCGTTGCTTGAACTTTTTCTCAATCTCTTCGAAAAGGCTTTCAACTATCTCGACTTTGGCCATCGTTTAGCGTGCCTTCTTCTCACCTCTTCAAGGGTGATTGTATTCTCTGATGACATGAGAAACTCTCTGAGATGCTCTTTGACTGCCATCCTGTACATGCGCTTGATGATGTCTTCATACGTGTCTTCTTTAGTCCCGAAGGTACTGATGAGCGTCTTCGTTTCATTGCTGAGCTGGATGGTTGAAGTCATTCTATAGACAGTATAGCCACTATAGTATAAAAATCTTCCGTTTCCATTATTTTCGAGATCGTGCATACAAGCGCAATCGAGAAACTCCTGGCGGGGCTATTTCGTGTTTGCATGACACATGAAAACCGTTGGTTTTCAGTGCAAGAAACAAAGTGAGCAAAGCTCACTTGTTCCAGAAATGCTTTGCATTTCTCGGAATCTTTGATTTCTTTGCATCCATGGGACTCTCACGGGGTCATGTAAACATTTTTTTCATATACATTCTCCGAGCTTTCCCTATCTGGCTTGGCGACTTCTAGGCTTATATGGTCAGGTTGAACAGGATTAATTCCAATTAATTTGATAACATCTTTTTACAGAATTCCTCGAATGATTGAGCTTGGATGTCTTCGGGAGTTCCATATGTTGTTGTCGGGGTTATGAGTCTTAAACCGTATGTCTTGTGTTTTTTCTGAAACTCCCTTAATCCTATGTATTCCCGTTCCGGGATGTCTTTTGCAATAGTCGCATTTACTGCGTTCGAGGAGAAAATGAAGTCAACTTCTGAAAGTTCACGCCAATACATGAGTGTTCGGGCATGTTGTCTGACCAGGATTGCTATCGCATTCTCAAATCGTTTGCCTTCATTTTTCGAGAAGTTGCTTGAGAGCTGAAAGAATCCATTGTCAGCGATGTAGTATTTCGGCTGGGTGGCCTTGTCGAAACGTTTTTTCAAGGAATAAGAGAAATGATCTACTCTGAAGAGCAAGTATGCCTCTGTGAGGTAGCCAAGGTATGTTTCTGCAGTCTTATTGTCAATATTTATCGATTCTGCAAGCTTGTTGATGCTCAGCGGAGTGCCGCTGTTTTCAATGATGAAAAGTGCAAGCTTCATGAATTCTTGGATGTTTCTGATGCTGTGTCGATTGATGATGTCCCGGTACGTGATGTCCTCGAAGTACTGCTGCAGTATCCTTTTCTTCTGCTCAGTGTCCTTTTCCAGGACAACTTCAGGAAATCCTCCGAAGGAAAGATATTCTTCTATGTGCGGATCAATAATGAATGTCTTGTATTCAAGGTAATCGAGAGGTCTAATCTCGAAGGTGAGATTCCTTCCGGTGAGAAGCGTTGCAAGTTCTTGCGAGAGAAGCAAAGCATTCGAGCCAGAAATGATGAATTTGATGGGCGCTTGCTGGTCGTATTTAGTCCTGATGAACCGTTCCCAGTCTGTCATCAGCTGGATTTCATCGATAAAGAAATAAGTCATACCGACAGGTTTTAAGATTTTGTTATGCACCTCAAGTATCTTTTCAAAGAGTTTGAGGTTTAGCGAGTCTTTAAGCCGGTAATCCTCCAGATTGACGTAGAGGACTTGGTCTTTTTGTATCCCTTGCAGGACGAGGCGCTTCATGAGCTGGCGCATGATGGTGGACTTGCCAGACCTCCTAATACCCTTCAGGATTAGCACTTCCTTTCTCTTGATGAGCGGCAAGATTTGCTGGACATAACGTGAGCGATCGATGCCTGTTGGTATGTCCTGATCCCACAAGTTCCATTCTTTAAGGAGGCCAAGCAACTCGGTTTCAGAGATCATACACTGGGGAAAGTTGTCCATATATAAATAAGTTTCGATTATATTCCAACCCTTTATAAATGAAATGTCCTTTCTTGACAGTTGTTTATAAAGGGTAAGATTTGACTACGAACCTTTATAAATAAATGCACATCTGATATACATCCTCCGAGCTAGCCATAAATATTATGACACTCGTATCCGGGTGGGGCGGTAGTATTTCGATGATGTGCGTGGGTCCGTCAAGACTCAAAGATTCTTGATCGCGCTCAGAAATTGCTTTGCAATTTCCGACATATCAGAAACCTGCGGGTTTCTGGACTTCAGAACCAGTTCTGAAGTATCAGGGCCCAGCATACCATCACTTTCTGATATACATTCTCCGATATTCGGTTCTTCTGAGAATAATTGCTATCTTTTCCTATATCCGAACTTCTTGTCATAATCTTTATGATCGACAATATCGAGTATGAGTGCAATAATCTCGACTTCGCTTCCGCGGATGGTGTAGATCATCCTCCAGGCACCGGATAGATTCACTTTCCAGAGATTGTTCACGTCGTAATTTTTAAGATATTCTTTCGGGATCCTGTCTTTTGGGATGTGTGTGCCGTATTCTGGATTGGCTTTCAAGAAATCAATCTTTTGTTTGATTGAATTGAGCAAGGTTTGATGTTCACTCTGAGTTATACCCTGAGTGATTTCGTCTCCGACAGATGCATTAAGATGTTCAAACTCAATCTTTGCATCTCCAGTCAGGATGACCTTGACTGGTTTTCCTTTGAACATCAGACTTCCACCCCTACTTTGATTGCCCTGTCAAGCTTCGGACTCGGGTTATAGATCCAGACGATTCCTTTCCTGCCATCAAGTATTTTTCCGCTATCTTCGAGATATTTCAGGATCACATTAAGTGTTTGGTGCATAACCATTGTCTTCAGTTTGGCTTTTAATTGCTCTCTCGTCATTGCTTTATTACTTTTTTTCAGTACATCCTCTACCATGAGAACGGTCTTCAGACTGGGATAATGGATAATTTGTCGCGTTTGCATCTTCATCACAATATTTATATAAGTTTATACAAACAAATATATGAACTTATATAAAAATGTTGCGATTGGAGCATGATAAACGTTTGATAGGACCCATTGACGTCATCTCTGTGATTGAAATCCTGGCGGGGCTAGTCCCTCGGGGAGGTGACGAGGTTGTGATCAAAGAAATCAGGTATGAGAAATATCGCTTCTATTTCATCACTGACGGCCGCATCCTGAAATTCGGGACAGAAGATGAGTTTGCGAAGCTTCTTATCAAGTTTGTGCGCATGTCTGAAAAGAAGGATCAGCAACAAATCATCAATGAAATAAAGGCGATCCTCCGATCGATGGGGTTTAATGCATTGTAAGACTTCCATCGAGACATCTTTCAATAGCGGGGGTGGGGACTGTCTGTTTCTAGATCGACCATGCTTTTCTCTGCAACAGTCAATTGTTTCAAAAAATGCACGAGGGAGAGCAAGAAAAGACTAAGCTAAATCTTACTGCGGATTCGGTGATCGAAATGCATATAAGATGTATTGTCTTTCTTTAAAAACCATGACCTATCACAAGCTTTTTCTCATCTGGTTTGTTGTCATCCAAACCTTGGTCGGATTTGTCCTCGGCACGACCTATACAGTCGACGACGATGGCCATGGCAACTTCGTCCGCATCCAGGATGCAATCGATCATTCTGCTCCCCATGATACGATCCTTGTCTTCAGCGGGTATTATCCTGAACACGTGATTGTCAACAAGAGCGACCTCACCTTGAGGGGCTTTTCCCTCGCACCCACTATACAGAATAGTGTGGAGACCGCTTATGGCTACCCGATCATTGATGGAGAAGGTGCTGGGACAGTGCTCACTATAGTATCGGCAAATACCATCGTAGAGGGATTTGTTGTCCAGGAGAGTGGACTTGGCTATTATGATGCTGGAATAAAGGTTCTTTCGAACAATAACATTCTGCGCCATCTGACTGTCTTTAATAACAGTCAGGGAATCATCATCCAACAATCTGCACAGAACAATGTCAAAAACATTCAGATCCTGGGAGGAAATTTCCACGGAATACTATTGATGAGCAATGCCTCCAACAATACCATAAGCTCAAACTATTTTCACGATAATCTCGCAGGAATCCTCATATACAACAGCTGCCAGAATAACCTGATCAATACCAACATATTTGACTGGAACAGGCATGAAGGAATACGGATATTGTATACTTATCCTCCATCGAATGCAAACACCATTTATCATAATATGTTCTTGCACAACAATGCAGGGCAAATAAGCCAGTGCTACGACGAGAATGTCAACTCGTGGGATCTCGGGCTTTTAGGAGGAAACTATTGGTCTGATTATACCGGAACTGACGAAAACGGAGACGGCTTTGGTGATGTTCCTTATACGATCTCGGGCGGAAACAACAGGGACAACTATCCATTATTGGTCTCATTGATAGCTCGATACTAGGGTTCATACTCATACTCCTCTGCAGCGGTTTTGGTGAACAGTTCGAGGCTTATAGAATATCCCCCCAGCTCTCCTTGAGTTTTGCTCAAGGGGGAAGCAACTTCGTTGCGACAGCTGCGGCAGGGATTCTTTATTGGCTAGGACTATTATTATTATCTACGAAATATCAAGAGAACACTTGCTCGTGGGCAAACGTACTATCCGAAAATTACAACACACGGCCAAGGCCTGCGGAGGTATTGGTCGAGAACGGGAAAGCCACACTCATCAGGAAGAAGGAAGAGTATGGAGATTTGATTCGGGGAGTGGCTTCACATCCAAGTCCGCAATGATATTATCGAGAAGCGTTTCGACCTGTTCGTCTAATGCTCTTTGGTCCTCTTCTGATTCCACGTCAGGATTCTCAAGGGTCCAGATATGCCCATAGTCGTCTTTTTCGATCTGCTCCCTGAGCCGCGAGTGTTTAAGACTGTAATTGTACTGGTTTCCCATCCGTCTCTCTGTCTTCTCCTGGGAGTATCCCTTGTCCCGGAGCCTTCGCCTCTGGCTCTTCCTGTCTGTCGAGACGAGGATGATGTTGTTGTTGCAGATCGGGCTCATGTAGGTCTCAGCGATTAGGGCTGCATCGAAGATGATGATTCCTTTTTTCCCAGGAAGCTCCTGGCGTCTCATGCGAAAGAGCATGGGTTCGTGCATGATGCCATTGAGCGTATGAAGGTCCTCATTATTGTTCAGCTGGAAGACGATCTGGCCAAGGATATGCCTGTCAATGGTGCCGTCAGGAAGGAGCAGATTCGTACCATGCTTGTTCCCAATTTTCTCCTGGATCTCTTTCCTTACAGCGACATACTTTGGCTCTGATGCTGCCTCAAGTATTTCATGCCCAATTCTATCAAAATTGATCCAATGGCCTGAAAGTCCCCTTCTTCCGGCGGCTTTGACAAGCAACCTGGAGATGTATGACTTGCCCGAAGCGATCTCTCCCGTAGCTCCCACAAGATAATATCCTGATATGCGCTCCTCAAGCTTCTGCTTGACATACAAGGGGACGAACTCGTGGACAAGGCCTTGCTCACGCTGCACTTCCTTGACCATGGATGAAGAGACGTGCTTGAGCTTCGGATCTGCGTATAAAAAGAATGTCTGTATTTTTTTCTTCAATGCAGCATTTGTCAGGGCAAGTACTTCTTCATCACTCGCATCCTTGGCGTCCCGGACGCTCCTGATCATGACCGGAATGCACTGCTCATCAGCATAATCAACAAGAAGCCCTGAAACCCCTTCTACCTTCACTTTATCTCCATATTTTATAAGGACGTGCCTTGCCATCTCTGCACGCTCTTCCAAAGAAAATGTGTAAGAATTGAGCTTTCGAGTACTGTTTGCGACAACAACCCGAATTTCATCAAAGAGCGGCACAGTGCGTTCAACAATATTCATGTGCCCATAGGTTATAGGATCTGCTGATAGTGCATAAATTGCCTTCACCATGTTGGTCGTTACTGGGGAGTAGTTTTTAAATGTTATGAAATAATCGTTTGTCGTTATTGGTGCCATGCCAGTTTGTCAGCACTGGACATTCACCATCGTTAAGCTTATAAATGCCCGCACATTTTGCGAAGTTCATGAAAAATATAGTCATCAAGGGAGCGCGAGAACACAACCTGAAGAACATCAATGTGACCATTCCCAGAGACAAGCTCATCGTCATCACTGGCCTCTCCGGATCAGGCAAGAGCACGCTTGCCTTTGACACTCTCTATGCAGAAGGGCAGCGCAGATACGTCGAATCCCTCTCGGCATACGCTCGCCAATTCCTCGGCCTCATGAGCAAGCCAGACGTGGACTCAATCGAGGGACTCAGCCCTGCGATTTCCATCGAACAAAAGACCACATCAAAAAACCCGCGGAGCACTGTTGGCACAGTGACTGAGATATATGATTACCTGCGCCTGCTCTTCGCACGGATCGGCATTCCTCACTGCCCGACGCACAACATCCCAATCGAAGCAGCATCACCACAAAAGATTGCGGAATACATTGCTCAGGACAACAAGGGAAAGAGCATCGGCAAAGATGTGAAAAGAAATGATCAAAAGGAAGCAACAATCACCATCCTTGCGCCAATCATTACACAGAAAAAAGGAACCTATGAGAAACTTATTGATGATCTCCACAAAGAAGGCTACGCAAGAGTTAGGGTGAATAAGGCAATCTACAGGACAGACGAGAAAGTCCCCCTTGAGCGCTACAAGAAGCATGATATCGAGATCGTCATCGACAGAATAAGCATCACAGACAAGTCCCGACTCGTCGAAGCCTGCGAAGCTGCCCTGAGGAAGACTGAAGGAATCATCAAGACCATTGACGATGCCGGCAAGGAGCGCGTCTATTCAGCAAAGATGGCCTGCCCATACGGCGACACGTCTTTCGAAGAACTGCAGCCCCGCATGTTCTCATTCAACAGTCCCTTTGGCGCCTGCGAGACCTGCCATGGCCTTGGCATCAAGATGGAACTTGATCAAGATCTCATCATTCCTGACAAGAACAAATGCATCGCAGACGGTGCAGTCTCCCTCTACCGAAACGCAGTCGACGGCTGGCGCGGCCAATACCTTGCCGCAGTCGCCAAACACCACGGGTTTTCAGTCCTTACCCCGATCAAAGACCTGACTAAAAAACAAGTCGACATCCTCATGTATGGAAGCCGCGAACGCATGCAATTCACCATGGTCATGAACAAGGGAGACGCCAACTGGTCTCACACCGGCCACTGGGAAGGACTCATCCCGCAGTCCGTGAGGCTTTACCAGCAGACAGAATCAGACTACAGACGAACTGAGCTTGAGAAATTCATGCGGGTGAGCAGTTGCCCTGTATGCAATGGAAAACGGCTGAAAGACAAGATTCTTGCCGTCAGAATCGCAGGAAAATCAATCATCGACACAACAGACATGTCTATAGCAGACTGCGTTGGCTTCTTTGACGCTATTAAGCTCACTCAAAAGCAAGAAGAAATCGCACGACAAGTCCTCAAGGAAATACGGGAGCGCCTGCGATTCCTCGACAAGGTCGGGCTCTCTTATATCACCCTCTCCAGATCAGCAGGAACACTCTCTGGCGGAGAAGCGCAGCGCATACGGCTTGCCACACAGATCGGCGCAAACCTCATGGGTGTACTCTATATATTGGACGAGCCATCTATCGGGCTTCACCAACGCGACAACAAAAAACTAATCAATACCTTGAAAAGCCTGCGCGACCAAGACAACACACTTATCGTTGTCGAACACGACGAAGACACCATCCTCTCAGCAGACTACGTCATCGACATGGGACCTGGCGCAGGAATCCACGGCGGAAAGATCGTGGCCAAAGGAACACCATCCCAAATACAAAAAAACCCAAAATCACTCACAGGAAAATACCTCTCAGGAAAACTACGAATCGAAACACCAAAAACAAGGAGAAAGACCAAGGGATATCTCACCATGAATGGATGCGAAGAGAACAACCTCAAACAGATAGATGTCAAAATCCCACTAGGAGTCCTCACGCTCATCACCGGTGTCTCTGGAAGCGGAAAATCAACACTCATCTACGAAATCCTCTACAAAGCACTCATGCGAAAGCTCCACGAATCCAGGGAACTACCTGGAAAACACAAGTCAATCGAATTCAAAGAAGATATCGACAAGGTCATTGTGATTGACCAAAGCCCGATCGGCCGAACACCAAGAAGCAACCCTGCGACCTACACAAAAGTCTTCGACGATGTCAGAAAGATATTTGCAGAGACAACAGAAGCAAAAATACGCGGGTATAAACCAGGACGATTCTCATTCAATGTCGAAGGCGGCAGGTGCGAAGCCTGCTCAGGTGACGGGCTTATCAAGATCGAGATGAATTTTCTTCCCGACGTCTATGTCGAATGCGAGGAATGCAAAGGCAAGCGTTACAATGCAGAGACGCTTGACGTGCACTACAAAGGAAAGAATGTCGCTGATGTACTTGCCATGAGTGTCGAAGAAGCGCTTGCACTTTTTTCCAACATTCCATCCATCCGGACGAAACTCGAAACATTGCAGCGCGTCGGCCTTGATTACATCAAACTCGGGCAGAGCTCAACAACACTCTCTGGCGGAGAGGCGCAGCGCATAAAACTCACACGAGAGCTTGCAAAGAAAGCAACAGGAAAAACCATGTATTTGTTGGATGAGCCGACAACAGGACTGCACTTCCACGACGTGAAAAAACTGATAAAGGTATTGCAGGATCTCGTCGACATGGGAAATTCTGTTGTTGTCATCGAACATAACCTCGACGTCATCAAGAGCGCAGACTGGATAATCGACCTCGGACCAGAAGGAGGCGACGCCGGCGGCCGGATCATTGCAGAAGGAACACCAGAAGCTGTCGCAGGAAATGCGAGAAGCTATACTGGACAATTCCTGAAAAAAACGTTAACAGAACATTTATAAAAAAAGCCCTATTTGGTCATTTGAGGTGATACAATGGGATTATGGACTACACTCTTTTGGATGGTTGGCATTGTATGCGCAGTACTCGTCATACTTGATATCTGGACGAAACAAAAGAAGATGAAATACGAGCATAAGGTACTCTGGACAATCGCCGCAGTCATC
>JBDRSD010000010.1:0-14771 GCA_043825215.1 Nanobdellota archaeon | reverse complement strand
CGATACGGCAGAATTTGCCGTCGAAAGCATCAGAAAATGGTGGAAACACATCGGAAAGAAAAACTATCCTGCCGCAACAAAATTACTCATCTGCGCAGACGGTGGCGGTAGCAATGCAAGCCGCAGCAGACTCTGGAAATACCATCTGCAAAAACTAGCCAACGAAACAAAACTCCAAATCGTCGTCTGCCATTATCCACCAGGAACAAGCAAATGGAACAAGATCGAACACAAAATGTTTTCATTCATCAGCATGAACTGGAGAGGAAAACCATTGACAAGCTACGAAATGATCATCAACCTGATCGAAAACACGACGACAAAAAAAGGTCTCAAGATATCGGCAAAGATCGACACGGCAATCTACAAAATAAAAGAAAAAATCTCAAAAGAAGAATATGAACAAGTGAACTTGCATAGACATAAAACAAATCCACAATG
The DNA here is from genome assembly GCA_043825215.1 of Nanobdellota archaeon. Taxonomy (GTDB): domain Archaea; phylum Nanobdellota; class Nanobdellia; order Woesearchaeales; family JAHJEM01; genus JAHJEM01. The sequence continues at coordinate 14,330 of JBDRSD010000010.1, read as the reverse complement.
GAACTACACTATCTCAAAAATATACTAATTTAATTTGCGGCAAGCCCTAAACAGACAAAATCCATATTATTCTCTACGAGCGATAATTTAAGCTATGCACATACTCCAGATGCACTGTTTGAAGAAGCTATGCCTCATGGTTCTTGTGGCGCACTTGTTCAGGAAGTTGCCATACAGCCCAATGGCGATGTGACGATGTGCCCTGGATCAAGCGATGTCTTGGGAAACATCCTCAAAGAATCGCTTGCAGAGATACTTGAGAACGAACCTGCAAGGGAGATGAAGAAAATGCATTCTTGTGATGGATGCTTGCTCATGAAGTTGAGAAAATCTCTTGTGATCATCACTTGATAGTATGTTCAGAGAATATCCTTAAACTTAGCTCATATGGGCGTTGTATGTTGCGGTGAAAAAAAGGCGGTCCTTATGTTCTCGTTCTCTTTTCTCCATTTCACTTTCCAGTTTTTTTGCCTTTTCATCTGCTTCAATATACTGATTTCTCCATCGTTCAATCTCGCTCTGAATGAATGCATGGTATTCTCTGAATTGTTCTGGATTCATTGAAGAAAGCGCTCTTGTGACATGCCCATATTCTTGTCCAAAAGTAGCCATTGTCTTTTCTAGATCTGCAGTGTTTATTTTCCAGGAAGGTTTTGACTGGATGTTTTTTATCTCTTTTTCAAGCTCTCGCAGGTGTTCCATGCTTTGATAGAGTTCTTGAGCGTTCATTGAATTAAGGGGAATAGAATTTGATTTATAAAATGTGTGTCAGATTCATTGTGACTTGCTTATTTTTGCATTGATAGTTTTGATGATTTTCCTTTTTGGAAGTCGTGCATCTATAAGTGTTCCTTGTCCTTTGACAAGAGAATACACTGCCTTTGCTGCTTCTTTCCCATAAGGTTTTTTTCTTCTGGAGTCGCGGCGTATGCAGGTCTTGAGTGGTGCGGTGAGGGTCAATACCTGTATTTTTCTTCCAAATGCTTTTTGCAGATGAGTAATGTGCTGCGCGTGGTAGAAGCATCCTACAAGTATGACTGTTTTTCCTGATGCGAGGGCTAGTTTTATACAGGGAATTACGATCTTATCTGCCTTGAGGAAGTTTGTAAGCGGTATGCACCTTTCTTTGGGTGGAATCGTATCGAGTTTGTTTTGTGATAGGACTGTATCATATTCTATTACTACTCCATTAAGTTTCTTTGCAAGGAGTTGTCCTATGGTTGTCTTTCCGACGCCAAGGGGTCCTCGGAGGATGATGATCTCTGCCATGGTTGATGAGAATAGTGTTGATTAATAAATCCTTCCTATCGATGACTGGTAACATGAGTAAATACGAATTTCACAAACTTCCCATACTCCTTCTCTTCGATTGCATGTGAAAGCAGTCTGAAGTATTCCTTTTTTTCGTCTTTTGTGATGACGATTGGCGGCATGTCGTTTCGCATGAGTATGAAGTTCAGGAGCAGCCGTCCGACTCGTCCGTTTCCGTCGGAGAATGGGTGGAGTTCGATGAATTTGATGTGCAAGAGCGCTGCAACTTCGGCAGCAGTGTAGTGTTTCTTGAGGTAGCGGTAGAAGGAGAGAAGCCGCTCTATTTCAAGTTCCACGTTTTGTTGCACAGGCGGAGCAAATCCGGCACCGACAACTTTCACATTTTTCTCACGGAGTCGTCCGGCATCAGGTAAAATCTTTGCCATCATGATCTCGTGCAGGCGCAGCAGGAATTTCTTGTTTACGTCGCCTTCGTAGTTCTTGATGTAGTGGTATGCTTCTTCGGTGTTGACTGCTTCATAGATTTCGCGTAGTTTCTTTCCTTGTGGACTTTCGTGTCGAGTGAGGATCTTTCGGGTGTCTGCGGCGTCAAGGCGGCTTCCTTCTATGCCGTTCGTGTGCATGGAGAACCTGATGAGAAATGCGGTCTCGTCTTCAAAGGATTTGTGGTGGATGGTGGAGAGCTCGTGTTTTTCATCATTTGTGAGGAATTGTTGTCGTTGGAAGCGAGTCCTTGGTAAAGCTGGTTGGCTCTTTCCAAGCTTGTTCTTGAGACTATTGAGATGTTTCTCGTCAGGTATGGTCTTTCCGACATAGAGCTTGTGCTTCTTCCACCCCTCTGCTGTCCGTTGATTATGCACGAGATAATAATAGGGGTGTCCCTTCACTTCCTGCTTTACGATGTATGTCATTTTTAAACTAGTATACGATTAGGTAGCACTAGTATTTAAAATTTTTGTTTTTGAGTTAGGGTGCACAACTGGATAATTCTGCGTTACTCATATATATTACTTCTTCTACCTGTATTTGATGAGATGCATTTTTGGAAGGAAGGAGCATGTTGCCCAGGCAGCAAGATTGCTAGACTGGTATGATTCTGTATCTGTTGCCAAAAAACGTGTGATAAAGAAGATGGGGGCAAGGGAATTCCTTGTCGTGTTGATGGATGGTCGTGTTGTTGGAGTGCTCCTGTATGCGAGAGACTATTCTCATGATGCTAACTATTGCGAGGATCTTATTGTCGAAGAATCAGCGAGGAGGAAAGGTGTTGGAAGCTTGCTGCTCAACAAATTTATTGAGTTGTGTCGGGCGGAGCAGCCCAAAAAACAACCCTATGCGTTCAGCAGTACTGATGTGACGAATGTCAGATCTATTGCCTTGCACGAGAAAGTGGGTTTCAGAAATTTGGGAATCGTAAAGAAACTGCATTATGGGAAGGATGAGATCTTCTTCGGGTACAAATTATAATCTGTGGTAAACTACATCCCCCTACATTTATTAATAACTCGCAATTTTCAAAAAGAATAGGTGGCACGCATGAGAAAACGATTCATTTTCGATCTTGACGGAACGCTCATCCCCTGTGAACGCTATTATCAACAGCGGATCAACATGTTCTGGGCATTCATGGAAATTGAGCTTGGCCATGATGTGCCGACTGTTGCAACTGTCGCCCATATGGTCGAGAGAGAAAACTGGAGGCTTATCGAAGAGCAGGGCGGGTTTTATGATGGTATCTTTGCGCAGTCCTTGGTAAATACATATGTCTTGCTTGCCGAAGGGCTTGGAATGACTCCAAAGAAGAACGTCAAGGAGAAGCTGCATTTGCTGGGGAAGAGTGTCTTTGATTCGGAGAATTATCATGATACGGTCTTTCAAGGTGTCTTCGAGATCTTGGATTTCCTTCTTGGGAAAGGCGATGAATTGGTGTTGTACACTAAGGGTTCTCCTATTGTCCAGCAGATGAAGCTTGATGTGAATGGTCTCACCAAGTATTTTCCTCATCCTGTCATTACTCCGATGAAAGATAGGAATGGTTTTTCAGAACTTGTTGGTGATTTCGACAAGTCCTGCGTGTACAAGGTGGGAAATAGTACGAGGTCTGATGTGATTCCTGCTACCCAGATCGGCATTCGGGTAATCCACATACCGCGGGAGGAATGGTCATATGAGAATAACCATAACGGGATTGAGCACCCTGAATTGGTCGTCCGATTGAAAAATGTGCTGGATATTATGAAAATCTATCCTCGTCTTGACACGGAGTGGGATTCTCTCACCCTAGCGAAGAAAGATAGTCCATGACAAGGTTGAGGACGTCTTGTCGTGCTGCCTGGATGAATGCCATCGAACCTGCTGCTGCGTGGCCGCCTCCTTCTGCGAGTGCGAAGGGCAGTTCTTTCATGGTCTTTGCAATGATCGTGTTCACGTCAAACCCTGCCACGCCATCGCATCGGAAGATGAGCATGCCTGGAAGCTTTCCGATGGTCACTTGTCCCTTGCCTTCTTCCTTGAAGTGATCCTGGGTGAGCCCGACGAGTTTTCCAGGGGAAGGATATTCTCCTCTGAATGAGCAGGCTTCGGAATCGATCATGACCAGCCTGAATGTGGGGAATTCTTTGACCTCGCTGTATCGTTTGATGGCTTCCTTGAATTCCTCGCTCACTCGGTCGATTTCTGGGTAGAGGAGTTCGACGAGTTCGCGCTGTTTCTCCTCGTTCTCGCCATAGAGGATGTCCATGATGGACGAGATGTCGAGGAATTTTGCAGCAAGTGCCTGGTAGTCGATGATTCTCGTAAGCTTGATGAGGTAATCGACTTCATACCCTTTCGCAAGTCCGGTATAGTGGGCAAAGATGTCTTGTTCGTATCGTTCTGCCCTGTCGGCGACTGCCGCGATCGCTGGCGCAAGGGGGAGGCCGGTGAAGTCTTCGTTGATGAAGTAGGCAAGTTCGTAGGTGAGGGTTCCTGCAGGGAATCGGGAGTCTGAGCCGAAGAGGAATGGATTGAGGTGTGCGTCTGAGATGTTGCACATAGTGCTTTTTTCGTTTGTTATTGGTCCTGGGTCGTGGTGGTCGATGATGATGATCTTTGCGCCAAGGCTTCGTGCCATGGAGACTGTTATCTTGTTCTCTTCTCCGCCGCCAAGGTCAGTGAGGATGATTAAGGGAAGTTTATTTCCATATTTTCTTTTGTTGTTGAGCGCGTATTCAATGTCCCGAAGTGCATCAGTATAGTCATAGAAGGGTGTTTTCGATGGGTTTCTGGAAAAGTACTTGTAGGTGTAGTCGCCGTATTCTTTGGCGAGGAGGGGAAGGATTGCGCGTTCAAGGTTGATTGCGCTTGCATAGCCGTCGCAGTCTGCGTGGTGTCTGATGATGATGGGTGTTTTTGTGTAGATTGCCATCCTGATGATGGTGGCGACGGTTATGAATTGTGCCTGCATCTTCGCAAGGACGGGATGCTTCCAGGTGAATTCTTTTCGTTTGGTCTCTGCTTTTTTCATGATCATTCCGGTGAGTTCTGTATCGCTGCCTTTTTTCTCTTCTGTGTCTTCTTTCACTTTGTAGGTGTCGCTGATGACATCGACCATGATCGTGTCTGGCGGGATGATTTTTGCCACGCGAACCGGGTAGACGGTGAGGTCTTTGAGCGATTGCGAAGTCTTCACTTTGATGTTCTTGTTCAAGTGCAGGACTCCTTCTTTATGGAATGCAGTGTAATATTCGCCTAATCGCAAGTCGAGGGTGTTCTTGTTTTCCTTGAGTTTTATTGCAGTTATCATTTTCAATGTTGGTCTGCCGGGCGCATTTCTTTTGTTATTTTCATTTTCTCCAGGCAGAATGCCCGAAGTGAAATGTGATGTCAATGCCAAGCTTTTCTGTTCCTATTGGGATGTCGCATGCGCCGTATGCGCTTCCTGCCCAGATGACGACTTCTGCCCTGGTCTCTTTTCTTATGGTGTCTGTTATCTCCTTTGCCCGCGGCCGAAGCCCGTTCGGAAGCTGTATCATGACCCGCTTTGCCTTGTTCTTCTTTATCTCGGAAATCACCGTCTCCATATCGATCTTGTACATGTTTTTTTGGAGAGGTTGGTTATTTATAAATGTTCGCAGGAAAACATTTATATGCGAAAGGCTGGATATATGATTCTTATGGCACGTTCGCAGATAGCGTTTGAGTATCTTGTCATCTTTGGCTTGGTGGTTCTTGTGCTCATCCCTGCGTTGCTTCTTGTCTTTCAGCATGAGCGGGCTTTTCGGCCTGAGTATCTCATGCAGGAGATTGGGGATGAGTTCTTGACTGCGGTCGAGGAGGTGCGTTATCTTCCTCCAGGGAGCTGGCGTACGGTCACTGTTACCTTTCCTGCCCAGTTCCGTTCGTTCTCTGTCGAGGAGAATGAGCTCATCTTCTCTTTTGTGACAAAAAGAGGGTCGCAGATGCTCATATTCCTTCCAGGGATTGCTATCCAGGGTGATGAGAGTTTGGAAAGGATAGGTGCAGGAAGCGCAAGGGTGCGGTTTGAGGCGAAGGATGGCTTTGTCTGTGTCTCTTTGGCTGAGAACGGGTGCTAGGATTTTTTCTTCTTCCTTGGACTGATGTCGATCTCTATCTGTTCTGATTTCTTCTTCTCTTCGGACGTGTCCTTTGGCTTGTCATATCCTAGGTCGATGATGATTGGCTGGTCGAGCTTTTCGTCTTTTTTCTCTTCTTTTTTTCTGTTTTCTTTGCTGTCTTTCTTTTCTGGCTCCTCTGTTTGTCGTTCTTCTTCCTTTCGCAGGTCCACTGTCTCGTTTTTTTCCTCTGATTCGTCATCCTTTACCGTGAACTTGAAGACGAGGCCGTCTTTTTTCTTCTGTTCGACATGCGGGTGCTCTGCTTTCTTGTCTGCGATCGTTATCTCGTGCTCGATGGAAAAGAGCCTCTTCTCAGGCTTTTTTATCTTGCCCATCTTGACTTCAATCGCAAGCTCCTTTGCCTTTTCCTGGCAGAGGGTGAGGATCTTTTTTGGGTTGTAGTCTCCGAGGCCGAAGATGTCCTTAAGAAGCTTGTCGGTGAATGGCCAGATGTCTGTCCCGTCCACGTATTCTATCCGTTTCTTGAGCATCTCGCGTCCGCTTGCATAATCGATCTTCTTTATCTCAAGTCCGAGCTCGTCTTTTCCCAGGGGCTTGTGCTTTGTCTTGGAGGGGAAGTTCCCTGCGAGGATGAGGGAGACTTTTGGCATGCCGATGATGCTTTCCAGGATGTCAGATTGCTCTTTGGTGAGGAGGTGGGCGTCGTCGATGATGATGACCAGGCGCTTGTCCTTCAGGCCCTCTTTGAGGTAGGCGCCTATGGTCTTGCTTGTGATCTTTTGTGCCTTTCTGAAGATGCTTGCGAATGCCGTCTTCATCTTGTTTCTCTGGATGTAGGGCTCGCAGAGTTTGTTGATGAATGCTTGCTCGCTTCCTATGCTGTTTTTGTCGGCGAGGGTGATGTCGAACTTGTCATAATGGCGCCGCAGGTTGTCAAGGAGCCAGAGGAGAAGCGTTGTCTTTCCCATGCCGTCTGTTGCGTGGATGGTTCCGAATGCGCTTTCGTTCAGGATGAAGAGGTTGAGCCGCTCGCGTTCCTTGTCGTATCCTCCGAGGAATTTTTCTGTGGGGAGGAGGATTTTCTTGAATGGGTTCTCTTTCCATCCGAGCTCTTTTGTCCAGTTGATGACGAAATCGTCCATTGTCGTGTGAACAGACGCGAGGGTATTTAAAGCTTTGGTGCAGAAATGAGCCTATGCTTGACTGTTTTTGAGTGGTGAATCATCAGCGCTGGCGTCTTCGCTCTCTTCTTCCTTTTTTCCTTCCTCTCCCTTGCCTTTCTTTGCTGTTCTGCTCTTCTGGATGATGTCTGCGATGTCTTGGGAAGCGAAGCTGAAATTGAGCGGTGCCTTGTCCAGGAGCCGAAAGTTCCTGATCTCGCAGGTCTTGAGGGGGTACGTCTTGTGCAGGATGTCGCGGAGGTATTTCTGGAGTTTGTAGGTGATGATCTCCTCGACAAGCTGACTGAAAGAATAGGTGGAGAGGACATTTTGCAGGATCTTTTTCGTGGTCACCCGCAGGTTGGTCGTGACTGACTTGTCTGTCCGCGAGTTAGTCACGAGAAGGGGTTTTATGCGCACGTACTTGTCGTCCTTGGTCTTGACCACGAAGGAGTCGTCGATCTTGTTCCTTCCCTTTCTCACGAACCGACGAAGTGACGAGGGTATGATGACGTATCGGGTGATCTCTGCATGGGCTTGCCCTTCCTTGATGTCTGTTACCTTGAATGAGAGGTTGATGTGCTGTTTTTTCATGTCTCCCGTGAGTGTCATGTAGTTCACGGTGACCATGCGGCCGAGAAGTTGTGGTGTCTCATAGACAGGGCATTCCCCTATCTGTTTTCCTGAAAATGGCTCTCCTGCGATGAGTGGGATCCACTTCTTTTTCTTCTTTTTCTGGACGATCTTTTTTTCTGCCATTGTACTCGTGCTTGGAAAAGGGAGTCATTTAAAAAGCTATCGCAAGACCCTGATATTCCTGACTTCATTTGGTCGACAGGCAAGTCTTTGGTAAGGTAACCCTGCGGGGGTTAATAGGTTCCGTCCATCTGAAGAACTCAAGAACTACTTGCCCCCTACAAAAATATTTTATACAGTAAGGGGCAAAATTATAAAGGCCTAAGGATCACTTGTTTCTAATGTTCATCGTTCGCAAGCAAAGGAATGGGAAAATACAAAAACACGATTCTTGATAACAAAACAATAATTCCTGCAATCGAGTATTTCATAAGGGAACTAAAAGCAACATACAGGCATTGCTTTGAGTAAAAGATGACCTGGATATCTGCCTCTTACGTGATATTCATGGGACTCTTAGCCATAAATAATATCGTGATGATCATAATCCTCAAATGAGACTGTCTTCTTTTCATGGTCAAAAATAAACACCAAAACAAAGTGACCTATATGGACGCGATTAATTCCTTTCATGTTATTATGCAAGAATTTGTACGAATGCATTGGTTCTACAAGGATTGCATCCATCTTTTTTCTGACTTTTTCATATTGAACTGGATCCTTTTTCTTGAGCTTCCCAAGTTTTTTAATGATCTCTTCACTGTACAGATCCTGATACATCTAGGCAACCTCTTTCTCAAATTCCCTTCTAGAATAATGTTTGCCTTTGATAATTTTAGCTAATTTATCCTTGTACTCAGGTCGCAATTGAGGTTCAAGAGAATTCAACTCATATTCCTTAACAACTAAATTTATGGCTTGAGACTTATCCTTAAGCCCATGCTTGGCTTTCACTATATTGAGCACGCGATTCGTATGCTCATCGACATTAATAACAGCTTGTACCATGTTATATCACATATATGAACATATACATCAGATATATAAAACTTTCTATTATCATCAAAATATATGGCTTCGCTCAAGACATCTTAAGTTACTTAACTTTTATTGGTTTTGCATGATCTGCTTACTCGCAAGTAGCAATTAACTTGTTAATTTCATAATTTTCTATAATGTAACAAGAGCACAGACGGATATTTTCCAGCATCTTTTATTGCTTCTGCTGCTGGATCGAATATTGGCTCTGCGTAAATATATTCCATACCTTTCAGACCTTCCAGATATTCTTCAAAAGTGTGTGAGGGCTCTTCTACAACCAATCTATCCCATAATATCTTTGATTGCACCACTTCTTTTTTCCAGTAATCTTTGGTTTTCTTTTCAAAGTATTGTCTGATAGGATGCGTTACCATTATGACTAGTTCTCCTCCTTTTTTGAGGACATTCCTTGCATGCTGAAGAACAAGTCCGACATTTTCAGCATGTTGAATAGCATACCTGCTTATAATATAATCAAATTGTTCATTATGGAAGAAGGGTTCTTCAACGCTTGCACATACTAGTTCCGCAGTAGGACATTTCTTCCTTGTCTTATCTATCATTTTTTGAGAGCTATCGATACCATAAACTTCACAGCCCTGTTGGGCAAAATGTTCAAGATCAAGACCATAACCGCAACCTATATCAAGGAGTTTCCTGCCCTCAAGATCGCTTTTTGCTAATCGTGAGTAAAGAACGTCTCTTGTCATATCGGGAAATCCCTGATCAGCTCGTTCAAAGTCTAATCTGTCATATTGTCCTTCGTTTGAAAGTTTATTGTCAAGCGTCATTTTATCACATTCACTACTATTAGATGGTTATAAATATATAAATATTGGTCGTCCTAAACTAAGACTACTATGAAATATGAGGACTTTATCCGCATAGGATTCAACAAGAATGAAGCAAAAGTGTATGTTGCACTACTAGAACTGGGCAAATCAGATGCAAAACAACTGATAAAAAACACAGGATTACATAAGAGCATCGTCTATGACAATCTTGACAAGTTAATTGAAAAAGGACTGATCTCGTTTATCATTGAGAATAACAGGAAATTGTATATTGCTGAACCTGCAGATAGCCTTATTGAATTCATGGACAAAGAAAGAGAATCGCTAGAGGACAAAAGAAAAACTGCAGAACAACTCACAAAACAGATAGAACAGCTTACTCACAAGAAAATATTTGAACAAGAAGCAACAATATTTAGGGGAATATTTGGTGTAAAACAAGTATTCAAAGAACTATTTAAGGAAAAAGTAGATTACATCGGATTTGGGGGGCCTGTTGATTCAGTTGAGATCATGGGAAAAGTATACTGGCACAATTTTCATGCAAGACAAAAAGAACTAGGGTTTAAAGGAAAACTCCTTTTCAACAATTCACTGAGAAAATGGGGACGAGAAATGAAAGCAGCCCCAATAGAACTACGATACACAAAAACCGAATTTGAATCACTCACAGAGACAATGATATGGGGCAACACAACCGCAGTCTTCGTTTGGAGTGAAAAGCCAATTGTCACAGTGATTAAAGATATTCATGTGGCAAATTCATATCGGGCTTTCTTTCAAATGCTATGGGATCAAGGTCTAAGATAAATCTATTTAATAAACAGTGTCCGACCTTATGCCTGTATCCAAGAAGTTGTGTCGTGTACTATTTTGTAATAACATATTTAAAGAGGGAATGAATACAGAAATGGATACGTACTGACGGAGGAACAGTCTATGATTAAGCAAAGGATACGGCGGCATTTCAGGTACATCAGGAATCCAGAAAGCGCATTTATGGAGAGTAGGAAGCAGTCTTTTGAGGAGCAGGCAGGGGATTACATGATTCTTCTTTTGCTGGTAGGAGTGACATCTGGTCTCGTCACTTTTGTCTTTTCCTTTTTCAAGTCAGTCTATCTTGACCTGTTCACAACGATCGGAATCAATTATTGGCGTATGTCAAATTACGCTTTTGGAAAGGGGCTTTCCCTTTTTTTCCTCTTCCTGTTCGCAGGTACCTTTGGCGTTTTTTTCTTAAGTATCCTGCTTCGTCCGTTCTTCCATAGGATGAAGTATACGCGGCTTTTTGCTCTCATCTTTGCTTCCCTCTCTCCGTTGCTCCTTTTCGGCTGGGTTCCAGTCCCTCCGTATGGTTTTTTTATCTGGGCGATCGTCCTCTTCATTATTGGCGCCCGTTCGATTGGGAAAGAGAGCAAAATTGAGAAGACATCATTGAAGCAGCGGGATTAAACTCATGGTCAAAGCGAAAACAAAAAGGACACGGATTATACTCATCGCAGTTATCATATCTATAGTCCTCTATCTTGCAGGTGTCATGAGCGGGCTGTATGCGAATAAGATCCTGGAACGCCAGACTGAAGCAAATATCCAGGAGTTCAAGGAGGAGACGAGAGGCAACATAACAAGGCTGAAGGCAGAGACGGAAAAAGAGCTTGCAGCCCTTCAGAATTATACCCAGTTCCTTGAGGAGAACTTGCGCACGATGCAGCTTGAGCAGCTCTTCCTTGACACGCTCACAAGGAGGGACATGTGTAATTTTTCGACAATCTCGCTTTCCCAGCGCTTTTCCCAGCTGTCATATTTCTGGGAGCGCCTGCCCTTTCGCATGGAGGAGTTTGAGGCAAAGACAGAGCTCTCTGAGGAGTACTTGCTATTGAAGTCGCAGTATACTGACCTTTCCATCAGGACATGGATCTTGGCGAAGAACCAGTATGAGCGGTGCAACACGTCTCTTGTGCAGGGCATTTATTTCTATAGTGCTGACTGCACGGATTGCGTTGCCCAGGGCGAGGAGCTTGATGCATTGAAGAAAGTCCTGCAAGAGGATGGGCGTGAAGCGCTCATTTTTACACTCGACTTCAATGCGCCTGATCCCATGCTTTCCTCATTGCAGAAATATTATGGCATAAAGGAGACTCCTTCTTTGATCATCAATAACAGGGTATATCAGGGCAGGGTGTTCACTTTTGATGAGATTTATGATGATTTGCAGAGGGGGCAAGGATGAAGCACGGATTAGTCATCGTCCTGGTGTGCCTTATAGGGTTTGTCCTTGTCACCAATGCATATGGGCTGTATACGAAAGAGTATCAGAACAAGCCGCTTGTGCAGGAGAAGGTGGGTTCCCGTGATTACAATTACCTGTATGATTTTTACTTGTCTGCAACCCCGAATGTTGCAGGAAGGCCGTGGGTAGGGGATGCGAACGCGCCGATAACAGTCATTGCGTACCTGAGCCCGGAATCAGAGTCCTCGCGCTTTTTCCTGCAGGAGATATATCCAATGATTGAGAGCGAATACCTAGGCACTGGGAAGGCACGGCTCATCTATAAGACGTATGTGACAGCTGATGATATTGGCCAAAAAAATGATATCTTTATAAAGGCCGCATTCCTTGAATGTGTCGGACAGCTCAAACCTGCTGAGTACCAGGCGGTTTGGGTAAAGACCTTGAGTACTGGAGCCCAGCAATTGGGAACCCTTGTGGATGAGTTCGGCTTTTCCCAAGAGGAGTTCCGGTCCTGTCTTGATGCAAGGAGCTTTCCCTTGTTGTCCGAGAATGCGCTTGAGATCGAGAATTTCGGAATGTTAGGTATTGAGCCAAGGTTTTACATTGGCTTGAATGGCAGGGACAATACTGTCGTTGATGGCATCCCCTCGCTTGCGAGGTTCAAGAGGACATTACGGAATTACCAGCTCATCATAGGTGACTAAGTGATGGTTAGCACAAGGACGGAGTGTGAACGGAAATGAGTGCGTATGACGTGACCCTGTTCATATACAACCTTGCGATCTTGCCGATCATTTTCTTTTCTGTCCTCTTCATACTGCTCGCAGTGATCAACCTGTTCGTTGATAAGCCTGATGATCGCAAGTATCCGAAGATGAAGGCACTTCCTTTTGTGAGTGTGCAGGTGCCAACGTTTAATGATCCGATAGCAGAGCGTTGTGTGAAGCGTTGCATGGCTTTTGATTATCCGCGGGATATGTATGAGATTGTGATTGTGGATGATAGCACGAATCCTGCTACGCAAGACCTGTTGAAGTCTTATGCTGATAATAATCCTGGCTTCATCAAATACATCCACAGGGATAACCGTTCAGGCTTCAAGCCAGGAGCCCTGAAGAATGCAGCTTCGATTACCAAGGGTGAGATCATTGTCATTTTTGATTCTGATTGGATGCCTAAGAAGGATTTTTTAAACAAAGTCGTCCCGCCATTTGCTGATCCGAAAGTCGCGATTGTGCAGACCCGCCAGGCGATATACAACACCAACAAGAATCTGGTCACGCGCTTTGCAACGTACCTGCTCATGGTGTATCATACGATCATGATGCCGATCAATAACAGGATCAATTGCGTGTTTTTCTGTGGCACTGCAGGCGCTATCAGACGGTCTGTGATGGATAAGGTTGGCGGGTGGAACCTGGACAGCATCACTGAGGATTCTGATCTTTCTGTACGCATGCTCAAGCAAGGATATAAGACAGTGTATATGGATATGGAGACGTCAAGCGAGGTTCCTGAGACGTTTGAGAGTTTCATCAAGCAGCAGATGCGCTGGTGCTATGGGAATACCCGGGTCTTTTTTGACAACTGGACAAGCATCCTCTTCAAGAAAGGGCTTTCATTCAGGCAGCGGCTCATGATCATGTTCATCACGCTTGGAAACATCACTGCGCCAGTGGTTCTTTTGATGACACTTTTTGGCTTTGCTGGCTGGTTCCTGGGGGAACCCGCGATCTTTAACGTGAGTGACCTCTTCACGTTCTTCTCAAGGTTCTTTTTGACTGCTGGTTTTCTCTTCATGGGTGTCATTACCTTGTATAAGCATAAGCGCTTGGGTGAGTTTCCTTTTCTTCTCCTCTCCGCGTTCACGATCGGACTTGTCTTGGCTGTTGCGAACAGTGTTGCATTCTTCAAGGCTGTGGGAAATCAGCGCCTGCATTGGTTCTGCACGCCAAAAGTGGGAAATGCTGCGTTTGAAAAATGAACATCGTATCATACCTTCCTACAATCATTACCTTGATTTTCCTGCTTTTTGTCCTTTCGTATTATGTCTTGATGTTTCTTAAGGAGAAGAAGATCAAGAATGGCAAGTCTTTCTCTTCCATAACGGTGATCATCCCTGCCCATAATGAGGAGCCCTATATTGCAGAATGTGTGCAGTCTGTCCTTGCTGCCGACTTTCGTGGGAAGAAGGAAGTGATTGTTGTCGATGACGGGAGCAAGGACAATACGTACGGGATTGCAAAGGCTGTTCCGGGAATTACCGTTATACAGACCAAGCACATGGGAAAAAGCGCGTCCTTGAACCTTGCGTTGAAGCGTGCGAAAGGCGAGGTGATTGCTGTTGTCGACGGGGACTCGATCATCGCAAAGGATTCCTTGGTGAAGATAACAAGGGTGCTTTCCGGAAGGAATGTCGCTGCTGCCTGTTGTGTCGTAAAGGTGAGGAACAGAAAATCTCTCCTGGGGATGTGGATGCATATCGAGCAGATCTATAATTCCCTATTAAGAAGCATCTTTGCGAAGGTGAATGCCAACGTGACGACACCTGGGCCCTTGTCTGTGTATCGGGCAAATCTCCTGCGGGAGATCGGTGGCTTTTCGACAAAGGGCTTTT
>JBDRSD010000009.1:0-17762 GCA_043825215.1 Nanobdellota archaeon | reverse complement strand
AGAAAAATCTTCTTCTCATTGCTTAAGAAATCTTAGAGAAAAATTCTATCTTTTTCAGGACTCTTGCGAAGAATCTTCTCAAGTCTTCTGAGGACCTATTTGTCTTATGCAGTATCTTGTCGCCATGTTTGAGTATTTCATTGAATACAAAATCTGGAGCAGAGAATGACATTTCAGGAATGCTGAAGATGCGAGCAGTCAACCCTTCCTTGATTAGTGCTGAGAAGATGATGTTTGCGTCGACGACATAAGAGTCCGATGCCGGTCTGCGACTGCCTTGTTCACTTTTCTCCCAAGTCGTAGCGCATCCTGTTCTGTCATCATGCTGTCTTTGGTGAATTCGTGAAAGCGCTTCATCATTTTCACTTGGTCGCGTATTGCGATTCGTGCAACCTCGCTCCAGTTGATCGTCTTGAATTGGTCCATGTCCTTTTTCAGTTCGTCCGGTATTGAAAGTGTTAAGCTCACCATCGCGTATCACCTGTGTATTACGTGTATTACGTTTAGATATTAAAATGTTTCGATACCCATTTACCATAAGAAGACATTGTCTGACTTGATTCAAATGCCTTTCGTCAAAATATTGTCTGTTTTTCCGACGGTAGCAGAAGATTTTCAGTATACTGTGATGGATGTTGTTTTTTTAAATGTTCTTTTATGAAGTTATTGTGAAGCTTACGGGTTCAAATGATATCCCTCTGACAGGTTTCCAACTAGGATTCCTTCTTTGTAGAATGCAGCCCATCTTCTGACATAATGTTCTGGGAGCAGAATGCGGATATCCCTCTCAGGGGTTAATGCTAAGAGTGCATCAAGGCGGGTTTTGGTAAAATCTCCTTGGTTTCTGTCCGGGAATGTTCGTGCATCGATGACTACTCTTTTTTTTTCGACGAGTTGGAGGACAAGTGCGGAGAGGGATGAGATGAATTCTGTGGGGTTTTGCTCTTTGACGCTCTCAAGATCTATTGTAATTATGTATCGTTCATTTTCTTCCTGAAGCCCATATGCATCCATGATAAAGAAGAAGTCCTTTTCATATTAAAATATTATTGTCTTTGGATAGCGACTATGGTGTAATCATCTTTAAGTTTTTTCGATGCTTGGTGTGCAAGCACATTTATCTGCTTTATCAGTTCGATAGGATGGAGTGTGCAGTTTTTGACAAGATTTTTTGAGATGATATTATTTCCTATCACAGGATCTTCATCAATCATATCCACGACACCATCGGTGTATAGGAGAATTGTTGTTCCGTTGAGGATTGGTGCAGTGTATGTGGCATATGGCTTAAATGTCTTGTAGGGAAGATGAATTGTTCCAAGTCCGATGTTTCCAAAACCTTTTCTGTCTGATGCTGTTGCCAAATGTCCATTTTTTTCGCAAATCGCGATTCCGACATCTCCGCAGAGTGCATATGCGCATGATGAATTAATGATCTTGCCAAATGCACAGCTGAATGCGACTTCGGTAGATGGTTGTTTGGATTTCCTGTATATTCGCTCATTCCATATGCTGGCAAGTGCGGCGGGTTGAGTAAATAAGTCTTGTATATTGTTCGTTATGCTTTGCAAATCTGGATCATCTGTTTCCTTGTTTAATGTTTCTTCGAGTGCTCTATTGCTTGTCATTATTGCTGCTCGTCCACTGGTGCCGTGTCCCACACCATTTCGGATGAAGAAAATCAGTTCGTCATTCGGAGATTGATAGATGGAGAAGGAGTCACCTCCGTATTTTCCTTCGATTGGAGGATTGTATGCATCAGGGTAGGGGAGGTAGAATGCTGCAATTCTGAATTGTCTGACACTTATCTCGTGGATATGTCCATGGAGTGATTCTGGAATAATATCCAGTGTGTATTCATCAAGGATAAGTTTGGAAAGTATTGGATGTGTAGGTCGATCAATCATATCTTCGCAACTTATATGAAAGTATTTATTCCTTTATAGTAGTTATTAATACGACTTTTCTTGAGAAGGTCATCTCTTTTAGCATTTATGTCACTCTGACTGCTTTCTTTAACAACGCCTTTAATAAGTGCGATTGTTTGGATATGGTTGCTCTTGCAGTTCATGGTATTTTGTTTGGATCATTTCATTCTTAAGCCTTTCGTCAAAATATCGTCTGTTTTTCCGACGACAACGGAAAAGGTGAAGGATACTATATCCCGGAAATCTTCCGGATATTTCATAGGAATCTTTATATATGTGTGGTCTTTTCAGGCATTTGAGGTGAAAACCTATGGATCTTGAAGAAAGAACCGCAAACGCTCCAGTCCTCGAACAGCCGAAGATTGAAGTGTATTCAGAGAAACTTGGTGGATACATCACCATCGAGAAAAAGCCAAAGGGCGAACTCCAGATATATAATGTCGGACTAGGTCCTGGCAATTGGTACTGAATTTGTTATGGAGTCGCGCTTATCAGAAAAATTTGCACGTCGGCTCCGTTTTTCTTATCTATCTGAACTCCTCAGAATGGTTTTTCCGAGAGGAACTTCTCTTGAGGGCCGTCTTGAATTCTCTGTAGAGATATCCGGAGACAGACCTATACCTTTCCGTTTCGGCTTATTTAAGGTATATGATCAAAAGATGATTCTTGCTCTTTGTGAGCGGACAGGAAGCAGGGCTGATTTTTCTGGAGTGATGGATATCATGGGGGATTTCCCGCAGGAATACGCATTCGGCTTTGATGAGCATTCTGGCCCGAAAATATATTTTCTTCGCCTGCAGGATGATGTGCAGTTTCATGATCGTATCCTGCCTGCTGTAGAACGATTGGCTCAATACTTGGACATCAGGCCTGTTGAGAATGCTGCTCTTGAGAAATGTTATCTTATCGGTGTCGGAGGAACCTCCCGTCTCAAATTATACCTCAGGGATACCGATGTCAAATTCGACAGTATTCCTGCCTGCTTTCGTCATCACTTTACCTCGGTATTCTCTCAGGATGATTTTAAAGATACCACGATCTCCCAGGGTTACTCTGGCTCACAACATGCAAGTATTGCCGTATTTTTCGAGACCAAGGATGGCAATGAGCAAAAGGTGTATGATGTTGTAAAGCGTGCAACAGGGAGGCATGAAGAGTACGATGCACTCTTGAATCTTTTCGATGGCAGCTTGACCCTAGGTCACGTCGGAGTGTCGGTTTCGGAAAAAAAAGAGGCTCTTCGAATCTACTTATCACCGAAGGAGGTTCTGGCGTGAGAAAGATTTTCGTCGTCACCGACTATGCTTGCAATAACAAGTGTGTCTCGTGTGCAAAAAAACCTGATGAGAAAGGAATCCTGTCCCTTGAGGATATCATGCAAAAGCTCGCGCATATAAAGCCAGTCGAAGATGATTTTATCGAAATCAGCGGAGGAGAGCCGACCATTAGAAAAGACATAATTGAGATCTGTGACCTGATAACTTCTTCATACAAAAGCAAACTCATCCTCCTTTCGCATGGCCGTACATTCAAGGATCCCGCATTCGCGGAAAGAATCAAGGATGCAGGGGTCAGTCGAGTCATGACGACTTTCTACAGTCCCTACGAACAAGGCCATGAGGCAGTGACTGGTGTGATGGGGAGTTATCAAGAATCCATTGATGGTCTGCACAATCTGGAACGCTTGGGAATGCCTATCTCTGTAAAGACAATCATACTCAAGCAGAACTATCGTGACCTGCCTGCATTCGTCAACTTTGCGTATGATACGTTCCCGACTGCATGGGTATCACTGCATGGGCTTATCATCCGAGGCAGGGCGGAGGAACACAAAGACGAGGTCACACCCCGCTATTCTGAGATAAAGCCCTATGTCGAGCAAGCGCTTGATATTGCTATCGAACGAGAGAAGAATCTGGGCGTCTTTATTCTCCCGACATGCACAATCGACCCTTACTATTGGCAGTACTTGAGTGTGAACTGGCGGGATATGACAAAGACGATGATATATATCTCTCCCGAGATTACTGTTGAGGGGAACCTGGATGTGGAACAGCCTGCTTATTGTGAA
Source organism: Nanobdellota archaeon (assembly GCA_043825215.1). Classification (GTDB taxonomy): domain Archaea; phylum Nanobdellota; class Nanobdellia; order Woesearchaeales; family JAHJEM01; genus JAHJEM01. The sequence continues at coordinate 13,763 of JBDRSD010000009.1, read as the reverse complement.
GGCTGTTTGATGAGTGATAATTGCTCTTGGGCATGGGAATCAGCATGGAAAGAATATACTGCTCTCTTTGGCATTGGGGAGTTGAGGAAGGTGGTGTGATGGAGATCATCCCTGCAGAACGCCGTCATGCGAAGGAAATATCGCGGCTCATGCTTGAAGATCTCAAGGATCCCGATCCAAGGTTTCCTCGGAAGATGATTGCCAGATTCAGGAAGCACGCGGCAGAAGGTGTGCTCGCAGAGTTCGACAATAAGGGCCTCTTGGCATTTGTTGCAGTTGATGGGCCTGTGGTTGGTTTTCTTGTTGGCTATCTGCGGGAAAGAAAGGCAATCATCCATTATGTGCAAGGGCAGCTTGAGGCCAAAAAGGCGCTTCTTGCCCATTGCGTGAGGGTCTGCAAGGAAAAAAAGCTCACGGCAATAGAGGCGGATACGTTTTCGTTTATGGAAAATTTTACGTTTTTTCAGGGTGAGGGTTTCAGGTTGCTTCGCAAAGAGCAGATAACTCCTGAATTGGACATGTTGTGGTTCGGCCTTGACCTGGTGAGCTGAATAAAAGAGATATTCTCCGGAAATCTTCCGGAATTCTGGCGAGAATCCTTATGAAGGAGCGCTCCTTTGCAAGTGCCTATGCGGCATGTGCGAAGGATGCAGGAGATCGTGAAGAAAGACCCGAAGGATGCCTTTTTTCCCTGGCTTCTTCTCCTGCGGGAGCTTTTCACAGGCTACCTTGACGGCTCGGTCACCGCTGATGAGGTCTCTGACGCGACTGCGGTCTGGCATTTCTCGGATTTCTCAAGGGAACTCTTGACGATAGACCCTCGCGCAGAGCGCCTCAAGGACGCGCTCATCATCTCCCATTGCAGATACCCTGAAGAGAAAAGAAAAGAAGATGTCAAAGCCCTGCTTCGTCTAGTAGACAGGCTGATTGTCAGCGTTTGAAGCTGCTATTTCTATTTCATTGTCTGTATGAATCACCAGAGAAAAAAACATATATTTAAATATTAGTTCCGCTTTGGAACAATTAGTAAACTCGTAGTGTTAGTGCTTTGTTATGGCTGCCGAAAAAAAGAGCCTGGATAGCGATAGCTTTGCAGGAAAAACAGGACCTGAAGACTTCTCAGTACGTGGCGCTCGCGACAAACTCATCGTAAAGCTCATTCTCGAGACAGGCATGACACCAAACGAGCTTGTCCATGTCAGGACAGAAGACATCGACGCTGCATCCCTTTCTCTCACCATCAGGGTTGAGCATACGAAAAACAAGGCAACACGAGTCATCCCTCTTTCTTCAGAACTCGCCCATGCCCTCAAGCGGCCAAGGCCGGGATTTGTCTTCTCGTCAGGGAAGAGCCCCATGCTTCGCACGAGAAGCGTGAGGAAGGTCCTGGAGAGATATTCCAAGATCACGGGGAAGAAGGTCACATCCGTTGACCTGAGAAGAAAACACGTCAGGGATTCGCTCGCAAAAGGCAGGGCGTTAAGCGACATCAAGCGGTCTGTCGGCCTCAAGCGCCTCGACAGGAAACAGCATCTCTCTGACGGGGACTTCAGGAGGTTGGAGGCTGCTGCACAAGGGAAGGAGCGCCTGCTCGTCAGTATTCCCTACGAGACTGGCGCATCCCTCAAAGAGCTTGTGAGGATAAAGGCGAGCGATGCCAGGGGCGCGATCCTGTCGTTGGGCACGAGGAAGGTGTGCCTTCCTACCCACTTGAGAGAGTTGTTGCATCGCTTCACATCTGTCGCAACCCATGACAAGTATCTTTTCTCGAGCAGGCAGGGGGGCAGGATCTCTGAGAAGCGGGCGTACCAGATCATCACAGATATTTCCCGAAGGGCAGGGATTTCCCTGGCAGGCCCGCGTGTTTTGAGGAATTCCTGCATCGCGCGGGAACTCTCCTCCGGAAAGGATGTGCGTATGGTCGCAGAAGAATTGGGTATCAGGAACGTGCGGTTCCATCTCTATGGCATGATGGGGGGTGGCAATGATTAGGCCCCCGAGACCGGAACGAGAAATTGTGGCGAAGAAGCTGCTCCTCTTTGCGCTGCTATTCCTATCTTTCTTCCCACTGCTCACGGCAGGAGTCACTGATATCGCTGCCTGCCAGGCCATTAGTGCTTCTGGTGAATACAGGCTCACCCAGGACATACCCGGTGCCGGGACGTGCATTGTCATTACTGCGAATGATGTGGAACTGGATTGTCAAGGGTATGCGATACGGTATAATTCTGCGGGTGGCGCGACACAGGTGGGTATTGACGCGACAGACGGGGCGAACCCGCACACGAACCTGACTATTAAGGATTGTATCATCACGAAAGTATCGAATCTCCAGACCGCAGGCTACGGGATACGGATGACGCGTTTCAGCGATTCCAGGATCATCAACAATACAATCTCCACGAACGGCACGACCAACAATTACGGCATCTTCCTGACGACGAACTCGCGTGGCAACCTGATCGAGAACAATATCATCGTCACGAACGGCACCTCCAAGGGTAATGCGGGAATCTATGCGTTCTCGGGCTCGAGCAACAACGTCATCAGGGGGAACACGGTCAATTCCTCTGGAACCACGACGAGCCATGGCATCTGGATCTCCACGAACTCGAACAATAACACTGTCCAAGGCAATGTCGTATCTGCCGTGGGCACGACTGGGACAACAACATCTGCGTATGGCATCTATGTCTATCTCGGAGCGACTGACACGAAGATAATGGGCAATGCCGTAAGCACGCGAGGGAACGGAGGCAATTACGGCGTGTACCTGCAGGAGAACGTCCTGAGGAGCAACATCTCAAACAACACCATACTGACGATGGGCACGACAGGAAACTACGGCATCCATCTCGCGGGAACGACCGCTGTCCTCGTCAATGACAATGTCATAAGCTACAACAATATCAGCGCCAATGGCTCGACGACCAACAATTTCGGCATCTACCTCTACAGGAACACGAACAACAACACGATCATCGGAAACGTGGTCATGACCAATGGCACGACGACGAACCATGGCATCTACCTGCTTGGCGTGCTCAATGGCCCTGCAGAGAACAACACCATCACCAGGAACAATATCTCGACGGCAGGATTCGCCGCGACGAGCAGCAATATCGGCATCTACCTCTCGACCAATGTCAACAGCAACAGCCTGACGGAAAACATCATCTCCACATCAGGAACCACCCTGAGCTACGGAATCCATCTTTTAGGAACGACCATGCAGGTCGCAAACACCATCATCTCCAGAAACAGCATCTCGACGACAGGGACCGGGGTGAGCAACTTCGGAATCTACGTATTCAACAATGCGTCAGGGACGAGGATAGTGGAGAACAGGATATCAACGTATGGCACCTCCACGAATTATGGCGTCTATGTCTCTGGAGCCAATGTCGCATCGAACAACGGGAACATATCGAACAACAACATCTCGACCGGAGGGACTGCCGCATCAAATTTCGGCATCATATTGTACAGGAATGTGAATGGCAATACGCTGTTCAATAATTCCATCATGACGAACGGCACTGCGACCGATTATGGAATCTATCTTGTGGGGACTACTGCCTTGAGCGTCAATGACAATGTGATCGATTCGAATGTCATCTCCACCTTCGGGGCGACTGGCGGGACGAACCTGGGTGTGGGTCTTGCAACCAATGCGAACAACAACAACATCACGAATAATTCCATAACGACCCAGGGAGCGACCACCCTGAATTATGGTGTCTACATGACAGGGACAGCGACCCTGGCAACGAACAACAACCGGGTTGAGGACAACCGCATAATCACGAATGGGACAACCACGAATTATGGCGTCTATCTCCTGACGAACGCAAACCTCAACAGGATCGCAAGCAACACGATCATGACAAACGGCACGACGGCGAATTACGGCGTCTATCTCTCCGGCGTGACGTCGAATTCTGACAGCAATGAGGTCGTCATGAACAACATCTCGGCAGCAGGATCAGGCGCATCAAATTATGGCATGTACCTGTATAGGAACACGAGCGGGAACAACATCTCCTGGAACAGGATTATCACGGCTGGCACGACGACGAACCATGGCATCTATGCTGTCGGGACGACTGCGATGCCTGTGGACAACAACACGATAGGCTGGAACGACATCAACGCGACAGGAACAGCAGCCGCTGTCACGACCTACGGGATTTCCCTCCTGACACCTGCCAACGGGAACAATGTGACGGACAACAGCATCTGGATCAATGGGACGACCGCGAATATCGGCGTCTATGTCAGCGGGTCGGCCGCGCTCTTTGCGAACAATAACCTCATCGCTTCAAACAATGTCTCTGTCTTGGGCACGACGACAAACAACAGGGGCGTGTACCTGACGGCGAACACGAACGGGAACAATGTCACAGATAACGCAATCCTCGTCACAGGGACGAGCGGAAACATCGGCGTCTACATCCTGGGGACGACCGCAATAACAGCAGACAACAACACAGTCTCCGCCAACGGCATCGATCTGGTGACCTCCTTGAACAACAATTTCGGCGTCTACCTCGCGACGAACACGAACGGGAACAGCATTGTGAGAAACATCATCTCGACAATGGGGACCGCGACGAACTACGGCATCCAGATCAACGGCGGATCGTTCATCGCCAACAGCAATCAGATACTGAATAACACCATATCAGCGCGTGGCTCTCTCAATGCGAACTACGGCATCTACCTCTACAGGAATACAAGCGGGAACAATATCAGCCAGAACGTGATATGGACGAACGGGACGACCTCTAATCACGGCATCTATCTTGTCGGGACGACAGGCCTTCCTGTGGACAACAACACGATTGGCGCGAATGCCATCAATGCGACAGGCGATGCGGCAACATCCACGAATTATGGGTTGTTCTTGACATTGAACGCGAACAACAACAACCTCACAAGAAATAACATCTCAACGTTCGGCTCGACAGGAAGCCTGGGCATATATCTCCTTGGCGCTGCGGGGTTGGGCGTGAACGCGAACAGGATCGAATCGAACTCAATCACCACGCTGGGCAACTCGACCAACAACTACGGCATCTATCTGTTGACGAATGCCAACCAGAACGAGGTGCAGAACAACACGATCATGACATCCGGGACGGCAGGGAACATCGGCGTCGCAGTGTCGGGGACGACTGTCGCATCGATTCAGAACACCATTTCACTGAACACCATCAGGACATCCGGCACGTCGGCGAATTACGGGGTCTTCATGACCATAAACGCGCTACAGAACAATGCCACGCAGAACGACATCATCACGAACGGGACCATATCCAACCATGGCATCTACCTGCTCGGCGCCGCAGGAACTTCTGTCGATGGGAGCGATGTGTCCCTGAATACGATCAAGACCCAGTGCTCGCAGGCAACAAGCGACTGCCACGGCATCTTTCTCCAGAACCTCGTCAGGAATTCCAGGATACACGCTAATTCGATAACCACCGGCTCAACATCGAATAATATCGGCCTGTACCTGTTCGGAACAGGCGCGCTGAAGGTCGACAATAACTATCTCGAGGCAAACGTCCTGAACGTGACGAATGCGGACAGGATCAGGCTGAATACGGGAACCGCGAACACGACGATAAAAGACAACAGCATCATAGCAAGGGACTGGGTCAATTATGACCTCAACGTCCTTGCCGCGGAGCCGAATGCGACGCAGCTCATCGACCAGTATCTTGAGAATTATAATTTCGGAGGTGCTGGCGAAATGATTCTGGTGAAGAACTCGTCTGTCGGCGAGATACGGTTCTTAAGTCCGATAACAGGGAACGGCTCATCGCTCTCTAAGAACATTCAGATTGCCAACAACTCCATCTCTGTGAACGGGTCGAATCCCAACCTGAACAAGTCAGCACGGTTGTCACTGTACAATCTGGCATTATCAAAGCCCGTGATACTGAAGGATGGCGCATTCTGCTCGGATTGCACTCTCGTCAGCTATGCCGGAGGGAACCTGTCATTCAACGTGTCCGGCTTCAGCTCCTATTCTGCGAATGAGAATGCGCAGGTGCTGGTCTGGGATGATTCTGACAACACGACCATCTACACGAACAACCTGACAGGATTCTATGTGAATTATTCGAATTTCACCTCGGGCGAACCAATTGCCGGAAGCGGCATCTCCTGCAACATCACGTTTGTCGATACGGGAATGCAATCAATGGTCTACAATTCAACTTCTGCCCTGTATGAGTATAATAGGACATTCTCGTCAGGAGGCTATAAGTCCTACACAGTCGCCTGCGAAGACACGAACGGGAATTTCGGGTCTTTGAACACGACGGATTATGCGCACATAGAAGGGGTGCCAGGCCCGACACTCCCCGTGAATACCACCGTCATCAGGAGCGAGCGAGGGAATCTAACAGGAGCTGCGGGAAGCATTGATGCGCAGGCAGGCAATATCTCTGCATTGGAGATGAATGCGAGCATCATCACCGGCTCCTGGCAGGGATACGCGGGACGGGTGGGCGGGACTGTGTATCTGACCGATTCCAACGGAGCGTCATTGTATAATTGGAGCATATTCGGGTCTTCAGGAGAGGTTTACGCGACAAGGGCGCTGGATGTCGATTTCGAGGACATCGCCTGCTCGAACACGTCTGAGATAGCTGGTGAGGAGGCATACATAGGGCATGACGCCCTCGATTCTGAAAGCGTGAGAAACACCTTCAGCAAGAACGTGCACCCCGCATTTACCGTCGGAAGCGTTTCTGTCCTGGCAGATTCCTGCAATGCGACAAACCTCTACGTGAATTCAAGCAGCCAGAATGACACGTTCTTTGAGGTGCTCTTGAGCGATGCCAATGCCAATCTCGTGTATACGGCAATCCTTGATGCGAACAAGGCAGGGTATGATTCTGCCAGTTATGACTTCCAGATGCTCGTCGGCGAGAATGGCAACAATCCGGCGCTCACGCCGTATTATTTCTTTATCGAGATTGATTGAGGCTGCATAAATTATTTAAGCAAGGGTTATCTGTTTGCTTTTATGATCATCATGATGCACGGCCTTCCTGTCTCAGGGAAGTCGTATCTTGCGGAAAAGATGAGATCTGCGCTGGAAGCAAGGGGAATTCGTGCAGAGATTGTCAAGAGCGTGGCGACACGCGACCCGAATTCCACAAAGAAGTTCACCATTGAATCTATCGACGAGCGTGTCGAAAAGACGAGGAAAGAGAAGGATGATTCCTACAGGAAGCTTCTCGAGCTTGCAGAGGAGAAGTTGAACGCGGGCATCGTTCCGATCCTCGACGCGACCTTCCACAAGAGGTATCGCAGGATGTGGGCCTATAGGCTCGCAAGAAAACTCAAGGAGGATCTTGTCGTCGTCTCCTGCGTCTTTGACGACGAGGATGATATAGGGAAGATTCTCAGGGATCGTGCAGGGACGAGCGACAAGGACGCAATCCTTGATTCCAACGAGATGCGCATCCTCATGAAGGAGCAGGCAGACCCATTGGATAATGATGAGACTGCGAAACTCATAGTATTTGACAGGAAGAAGGGCGTCAAGGCGGGCTTTGAGGATGAATTCGTGGATGTAGTGCGTGGATTATGGCAGAACACATAGCAGAAACGTTTGTTGTGAGCATTGATTTTGATGGCGTGCTCGCTCTTGGCTGGCCTGTGAAGATGAAGTATGCAAAAGAATGGTTCGGTGTTGATCTTACTCTTGAGCAGACGAAGAAGGAAGCGTTTGAGGCATTGATGCTTTCTAAAGGGAGGAGTGGTATCAATTACCGTTCATTGATGGATCCCTTGAATGAGGGGCATATTATGGAATATGCTGTTCCTGATGGTTGCATTGATGCATTGCGGGACCTTTATGGAAAAGGTTTTCGGTTCGTGGTCATCACATCAAGAAATGACCATGATTATCCTTACGCGAAAGCGTTCTTGAAACAGAAATTTGGGGATTTGATTCGATACGTACATAATACGAGGGATGAACCGAAAGGAAAATTTGTCTCTAAACTCAAACCGAGAATTCATATCGATGATGATCTAGAGAAACTGGCTGAAATAGCAAACCTTCCTGTTGAATTGATCTACTTTCGTCAGCCTGAGAATGCTCACGAATCGGCACAAGGATCGCGTATTCTAGACACTCCGAACTGGTATGATATCAAAAGATATTGTGAAACTATGCGAAATATCCATGAAGCGATCTGTTGGAAATACAAGATAGAAAATGTGTACCGAAACATTAGCAGGATATTTGCTTTAAGACAAGCTTTTTCTCCAAATGAGATTGATATATTGCTAAAAGAATATTTTGCTACTTAAAGAATTGAGACTCCGGAAATTTTCCGTTTTTATATCGTTTATTCGGAAATTTTCCGGAAAAATCTCGGTTAAATATATTAAAGACAAAGCATTTCTCATTGTTTATGAACTCTGTCATTACAATTGATGATGTTGTTCAGGGAAAGAATAGTGTCCTTTTCTCACTCCCTTCTTTTGATATCTTGTACGAGCGGTTGTCGAACACGTTGCATGCGGGATCAAGGGAGGAGTTGTTGAAAGTCATGGCTCTTGCTGAATCAGTCGCATACAAACCTGTCTTCGACAGATCCTCATTGAAAGAGTCCGATAGCGGGGACCTTGAAAGCCTCATCTTGAATATCACTGAGAAATGCAATCTTGACTGCACCTATTGCATCTATGGCGATAATTACGTCGGTGAGCGCGCGAATACCGGAAAGGATATGGATTCTGAGACTGCGGAAAAAGCGATTGACATCTATGTCGGAAAGTCTCGAAGCAAAGCACTCATTGTAGGATTCTACGGCGGCGAGCCGTTCCTGAATATGGCTCTCATAAGAAGAGTTATGGCTCATTCAAAGGAAAAATATCCTGATAAGCAGTTCATCTTTTCCCTGACCTCGAATTTCTATCATGTTGGTCATCTTCTCGAGGAGATTGCGAACAATGGATTGTATGTAAACATCAGTCTCGATGGTCCTAAAGAGATTCATGATAAACATCGTATAACAAAATGCGGGAAAGGAACATATGATGACATTAATGAAAGTCTGGGACGGTTGGAGGGGATCTCTCCCGGGTTCAAGAAGTCACATATCACGATAAACGCGACATACCAAGATCCTGAGGATTTCCGGCCGATTGTGGATTTCTTGATCGATCACGATGGTGAATACTTGTCGATGCGTGTGGGCGGGGCCGAATCCAAAGGCGCTTTTACACGCCGTGATCAGTCGGGGATCATCCCTGCCTTGCTCAATTATGCGGGCATGTATGCTGATAAGATTCTGGCGTACGAGAATCCTCCTGCGGTGTTGAGGGCTTTTTTCGATCAGTCGTTAGATGCCATCCATGGAAGGAGTCGGCAAGTCACTCCACAATCCATTCCCCTCAATGGGTCCTGCTATCCAGGTGAACGCAAGTTGTTCTGTGATACTGATGGGACGTTGTATATGTGCGAGAAATTCGGGCAGCGCCTTCCGCTGGGGAATGTAGGGATAGGTTATGATCGAGCTGCTGTCGACGATACGATCGCAAGGTATACCTCGATATTGAATGATCAGTGCGCGGGAGATTGCTGGGCGCAAAGGCTCTGCACTCCTTGCATACTCTCGGCAAAGGATGCTAACTCTGATATGAGTTCAAAAGGCCTTGCTGAGAAATGTCCGGAGCTCAATTTCCAGACCTTGTTAGGACTTGCTATCTATGCAATAATACTCCATGAGGACAAGGATGCCCTTCATGCATATCTGACCAAGGAGGTGGAAACATGTATGACGTAAAAAAGGAAGATGTGAAGCAGCCTATTCAGGACGCGGGAAGTGTTCTTGAGCGGATTGCAGGGGCATACACAAAGATGGACGAAGTGGAGAATGAGCAATATGGAGTAGACAACTGCAATTGCGGGAATTGCTATTGCCTCAAGGGAAATCTCTTGCTGGTATTGTCTCCTGCGGGAATTGCAGCGACTGCAACAGCATTCGGCCCGATCTCTGCCGCGCATTAGAGATCTTGGCTGCCTTTTTGGCAGCCCAATGTTATGAGGTGGAAACATGTATGACATGAAAGAAGATGTTCCGCAGCCTGTTCGGGAAGCTGATAGCGTTCTTGAGCGGATTGCAGGGGCATACACGAAGATGGACGAAGTGGAGAATGAGCAGTACGGTGTTGATAACTGCTATTGTGGAAGTTGTTGGTGCTTCAAGGATGATTATCGGTTGATACTCTCTCCCGTAGGAATTTCGACAAAAGTTATTGCTTATGGTCCCTTTACTGCCACTGGAATGAAAGGTATATGACGGTGATTGATCAACTGGTGTCTGCTATCCGTATTAGTGAGACCTGGGAGGATTTGTATACATCTCTTATGCACAAGGATCTTATCCCGCATTCGGGTTTGGACAGAAAGCGTTTTGTGGATGCAGTGGAAGTTGTCTGGTTGAATGCTCATGGTTTCGAGGAGACACCTTGTGCGCCTTTGCCTGGACGAGTAGTCATTCAGGATGGTGTAACCTATGTTATCCATGGTGTTGTCCATGACAGCCCTTGGGTCTCAATTAGGCAGGAATTCAAGGACGTTGTTTCAAGGAGTCTTGAACGCTATGCAGTTATGTGCGAGGATGGCTTTACGGAATGGGTCCCTCAGGCACAATCGTTTCATGAGGCGCAATCATTGGGATTGAGACCATCTCTCAAGGATTTCTTGAGAATTGCAAAAAAGGAACGAAAACCGAAGAACGAACTGCATCGTCTTGTCTGCGAACTTTCTGATGTCCATGACTTGCTTGAGGTGAGGAAGGAACTCTTCAAGGCATATCTTCCTGAACCGCTGGGTATGCGCAAAGCATCATATCTTCTGGGTGTGCCGCCCGAACAGACGTCTTTTCCCCGCAGGTATGTCTTCGAGGCGAATGAGGCCAAAAGGTTTGCAGAGGAAAGGGATCTCTCAGAGCTCCATATCCTCGTCGGGTGCGCTCACGAGCTCCCTTTGGAGTATCTCTTATCACAAGATTTAAATTGCAGCGATTCTCTGAGGTGAAAATGCCCCCCTTCATCCGCATTGTTTCCGTTTCCCGGTTATTTGGCAAGAAACGTGCTCTTGATGAGGTCTCGTTAGATATCAAGAAGGGAGACGCGTTTGGCCTGCTCGGCCCGAATGGCGCTGGAAAGACCACGCTTCTTTCGCTCTTGATGACCTTGCGCCGTCCGACCGAAGGAAAGATAACGATCAAGGGTTTTGACGTGGTGACGCAGGACAAGGCCATCCGGGCTTTGTTGGGTGTTGTCTTCCAGGAGTTCCTGCTTGATGAAGACCTCACCGCAAGGGACAATCTGAAGATCCATGCGATGCTGTACAAGATCCCTGATCCTGAGAAGCGCATAAGTGAGCTGTTGAGGTTCATTGGCCTTGAGAAAGAGACTGGGAAAGTGAAGACCTTCAGCGGTGGGATGAAGCGCAGGCTTGAAATTTCCCGGGGCCTTCTGAACAGGCCAGAGATCCTCATCCTTGATGAGCCGACGCTCGGCCTTGATCCGATGGCAAAGGATGCTGTGTGGAAGCATATCCGGAAGATCAACAAGGAGGGGACAACTGTTTTCCTCGCGACAAATGATGTCTATGAGGCAGAGCGTTTATGTAATAATATTGCGTTGATAGATCATGGGAAGATCCTCTACTGCGACAGTTTCGCAAAGGTCAAGAAGAAGTACAAGACGATCGAGAAGATGTTCTTCGGGGTGGCGGGAAAGTGAAGGAAATCTTGCAGGAATCATGGACACTTGCGAAGAGGGATTACAAAAGGGGTTTTTCTGTCTTGAAGCTTATCATGTTCATTGTCATTGCATTGGGTATGGTCATTCTATTGTCTGTTGGTCTGGACAAGGTTGTCCGTCTGCCCGAGGGCATGTCGTATATTGAGTTCTTCCCTGCAGGAATACTTGCTTATTTGATTGCCGTTCAGTCGATGAGTGGAGGGTTAAGCGTTGTAGAGGATAAGGAGCGTTTCATGAAGCTCGTCTTTGTCGCGCCGGTCTCGCGCATCTCGATTTTTTTCGGAAAGGTCATCCATACGATGTTGAATGCGGCGATGACCTATGCGCTGATAGGTCTTGGTGTCATTGTTTATCTGGGGGATGTGAGCCTTGTCCGGATTGTTCTTCTCATCGCAGTGATCATCCTTACTGTCTTTGTTTTTCTCGGGCTCGGCCTTTTCCTGGCTGTTTTTATTGAGAAGATGTCGACCTTGCAGGCGATAAATAGTGCTCTGATGATGTTTTTCCTCCTTTTTTCCGGGATCCTCTATCCGGTGTCTGCATTGCCCTCCTATCTTCGCATGGTGTTGTACCTTAATCCGCTCACGTATACTGCCGATGCGATGGTCTTTGCCTTGACGGGGAATATGTCGATCCCGTTCTCGTTTATTGTTGTCACAGTTCTTGCGTTTGCCCTGCCTTTGCTGGGAATAACGTTCTTTGAGAGAAGGATGCGGATGTAGGATTCAGATCTCAAACCCGATCTTCTTTTCCCTGATGGTTTCGAGGAGTTTCTTCTCGAAGTCGTCCTTCTTCACGCCGAACTTGACTTTTCCGTCGAGTGTCCTGACCGCGACTGTCTTGTTCTCGACTTCCTTTGGCCCGATCGTGATCATGAGGGGTATCTTTGCTGCCTGTGCGTCATGGACTTTCTTCGGTATGCTCTCGGATCTATCGTCCAATTCGACCCGCACTCCTTTCTTCATTAATTCCTCGTAGAGCGTTGTCGCATATTTCTCCTGGTCGTTTGTGACCGTCATAAGGACCACTTGCACAGGTGCGAGCCAGAGGGGGAATTTTCCTGCGTAGTGCTCGATGAGGAATGCGGTGAACCGTTCGTGGGTGGACAAAGGTGCGCGGTGGATGACATACACTTCATTTGATTCCCTGCCGTCTTTTCCAGCATATTTGAGGTCAAACCGTTTCTTTGCTGCAAAATCAAGCTGTATTGTCGAGAGGCTTTCTTCCCGTCCGAAGACGTTCTTGAACTGGATATCAATTTTTGGCCCGTAGAACGCTGCTTCTCCTTGTCCTTCTGTGAATGGGATTTTTAGTTCCTTCATGATTTTTCTGATGGCGTCTTCTGAGAATTCCCATGCATCTGGTTCGCCAATATATTTCTCCTTGCTCTTAGGGTCCCAGAGCGAGAGGCGGAAGCTGAAGTCAGTCAATCCGAACGTCTTGTAATAGCTGAGCGTCAATTTCATCACGCGCTTGAATTCTTCTCCGATCTGCTCTTTTGTGCAGTAGATGTGCGCATCGTTCATCGAGAGCATCCTGACCCGGAGCAGCCCTGAGAGTGTTCCGGAGAGTTCATTCCGATAGCATGTCCCGTATTCTGCGATGCGCAGGGGAAGTTCGCGATAGCTTCTGTTCGTGTGGTTGAACACGAGGTGGTGGATTGGGCAGTTCATTGCCTTGAGGTAGTATGTGCCGTCGTCCATGGTCATTGGCGGGTACATGGATTCCTTGTAGTGCGGCAGGTGCCCTGACTGCAGGAAGAGTTCTTGTTTTGCCATGTGGGGTGTTGTGACTCGGACGTATCCGTCTGCTTCTTCGCATTCGACTGCGTAGTTCTCAATCTCGCGTCTGATGATTTCACCCTTGGGTAGCCAGATAGGAAGTCCGCGTCCGACGTGTTCGTGGAGCATGAATATTCCCATGTCGCGTCCGATCTTCTTATGGTCTCGTTT
>JBDRSD010000008.1:0-3592 GCA_043825215.1 Nanobdellota archaeon | reverse complement strand
GCATTCCGATAAGCGATGAATTGTATCAGCTATATACTCAGAAATTGGAATGGTACGAGGACAAGACCTGGCCAAAGGAAATGCCAAGGCCGATTCCGGAAATAGGCCCTGCAGAAAGAGCAATCCCGGAAATCAGGAATGGCAAATGAGATTGAATAATGAGTGAATAATGTATGAACAATGACAGATGGAAGGCAATCATGGAAAACTGCACAACGCGACCGAAACATTTAAAATGAAAAAACCACTAATGAGTGATAAAATGAAGCGAGCTCCATTCATCCTGAGCGCAGCAGCAGTCTTCTTCGGATACATCGCAGGCTGCGCACCCAAGACTCCAGATCCTGCGGATGCGAGGCAGAGGATTGAACAGGCAGAGCCTGCATCAACAATCGCCATTTCCAAGGCAGAAAGGCCATCGCATGATGAAGATGACGGATATTATAAGGCAGGAACCAGGCAATACAGGATTGCAGCAGGAGGTAAGACCATAGATACTCTGATCCCTGACCTCGCTCAGCGCGGGCATGATCCTGATTTCACGTACTTTGTGATCCTGGAAGACAGGACTGGACAGGATGTCTCGATAGACCGCTTGGCAGAAGACATAGAGGAGCATCCGGAATACCAGCGCTTTGTCAGGTACATCCTGCGCGACGACAACAGGCCGATTCGGCCTATGAAGACCGACAAAGCCAAGCCAGAGCAGTTCGAACCTGATTCCATGGCTGATGAGACGTATCTTCTGAGATTCTATTCCAAGAACGTGAAAATTGAGAGGGAAGACATTGATAAAGTGACTCCGCATCTCACAAGCTGCACACGCTTTGAAGGAACGCTTGAGGATGTGCTTGCACAGGCAAACGAGTACCAGAATACGCAGTATGAGACGTGGAAGCGCACATACAGGAATGCAAGAAAGCCAGACAGGGTAAATGATCTCGAGGGATTTTACATGCTTCTCAAAAAAAAGGTTGATGGAAACTATGCGCTTGACATCTATGGTGTCAGTATCATAGGACAAACGCCAGACGGAAGGACAGTTGAGTTTTAAAGGAAATATTTTTATATTCTCTTGTTCAGATTGGTGTGCATGCGTATCCGTTTTATCATGTTGTCGTCTGTTCTTGTCTTGTTTCTTGTCTCTTTGTTTGTGGTGAGTGTGTTTCCTGTGAGAACAAGCGTTGGCCGTGCGTTGTCTGGCGTGTCAGTGGTTGGTGTTCCTGAAGTGCCGTTGCAGCTTCCTTTGACAGGAGAATCCGGAACCACTATCTATGTGTATGGCAAGGCGCTTATTGGCACGAAGAAATCTTCAGGTGAGCTCAACTATCATGTGCAGGATGTGTTGTTGACAAATAAGCTGGTCGTGGATGCGGAAGGGATATTGCAAAGTCGATTCACTGCATACCCGTATGGAAAAGTCTTAACCAAAGAGAGTTTCGCATCCCAAAAACAGAAGTTCACCTACACGGGAAAGGAGGATGATAAATATCTGATGTATTATGGGGCAAGATACATGGATGCGAGGACTGGAAGGTTTGTGAGTATAGACCCGGCGCTCTCGACACCTTCACATTATGACTATGCGAACGGAAACCCAATTGGGAACATCGATCCTGACGGTAGGGCGTCTTACCGTTCATGGTCTACGCAGATTGTTGCAAATATTGTTCCTGCTCTTCGCGTTGCAGCAGTCGGCACGTTAGCATACAATCTTGCAAAAGGGAACAATCTTGAACCTCAAACATTCATTTCTGGCGTTATTGTTTTTCATGGCTTAATGGATGCAGCACCTTATCTCACTTCTCATAATGAAAACAAGAAATTAAGGATTTCATCAAGCCCATCAGAAGATCGTATGGATATAGCATCGGTTCGCAAAATATCTTCGCAAATGCGAATTATAGGAGGGCCTGAATACGAAAAATTAGCTTCGAGATTTGATGAACTCGGCAAACAAGGGCGTGTGTTCGGATCAGGATTATTCCTAGACCCAGATGCTGATGGGAATGATGTGTTTCTTCAGAGTGTAACTGGTCTCGAATCCGACTTCCCTGCAACAAAAAAATTATTAGGATATTATTCTCCAAATCATGATGCTATTGTTTTGGGTCTGCTGGGGGGAAAATATCACAGCTCATTTTCTGATATGATTTTGGTGCTTGCAACTCATGAAGTAACACATGCGACTCAAGGAAAAGCTCGTATGTTCTTCAGTGCTTTTCTTGGTTTCGGCACAGATTCAGGATATGTTAGTATCTTCAATCCAGTGGAACAGCCAGCACGTATTGCAGAAGAAGACATGGAAAGAAAGTTGGAGAACCAGTTTATCGATTCCCCAATGAAAGATGAATATGAAACGTATGGATAAGAATAAAATTCGTCATTCTTAATCTCTACCAATTCATCACGACCGCCACACCACTTCCACATCATCCGTTCTCTCATACGGCCGTATCGCAGTCTCTGGAATCGTCATGCGAACACCAGACTCATACATCACTTTCCCGAGCCAGGCAATCATCGCGGCATTATCCACATTGAACTGGTTGGGAAGCGCAAATGATGCAGCCCCTCGTTCCTTGCACATAATAGTGCACATCTCCTGCAATCTTTTATTGCAAGCAACACCGCCTCCAAGCAAAAGCTCCTTTTTGCCGACGTGAGCAAGAGCTCTTTCAGAAACTTCGACGAGCATTGCAAAGACAGTCTCCTGCATAGAATAACAAATATCTGCCTTCTCTTCTTCAGAAACACCATCAGCGACCATGTTCCTGATCTTTGTGTACATCCCGCCGTATGACGTGTCCATGCCCTTCACCACATACGGTAGTTGAATATATCTCTTCCCGAGTCTGGCATATTCTTCAATTTTCGGCCCTGCAGGAAAGCCAAGTCCGAGCAGTCGTCCCACTTGATCCAAAAAATTTCCAACACCCATATCCAGGGTCTCGCCAAATACCCGGTATTTCCCGCTGTCGTACGCTATCACCTGCGTGTTCGCGCCTGAGGCATAGAGAAGCACAGGATCAATACATCCAGGAGCAACTAACCGACCGATCTCCAGATGTGCGATGCAATGATTCACGCCGATGATTGGAATCTTGTGATGCAGGGCAAACGCACGCGCAGCTGTCGCACCCACTCGAAGACAATTGCCAATACCTGGTCCCTGGGAAAACGAAACCAATCCAATATTTTTCGCAGAAATTCCTGCTTTTTCAAGTGAGTTCTTGATGACCACGTCACAGACATCGATGTGATGCTGGGCGACTTCCGCAGGAATCATGCCTCGTTCAGGATGGGAATAGCTGTCCCATACATTGGACAGCACGTCACGATCCCGAAGCACGCTTGCTCCGAAAGTATGCGCTGTCGTTTCAATACCGAGGACGATCATAGGTGATAAAGAGTCAAGGCAGTTTTTTAAAGGTATCGAAGAAATCTGAATGTGTGTTATCCAGAAACTATTTCCCTACGGTGAGAATTCAGAATGTATGAAACTCACAAGAGGGAAGCTTATTGAGACGTTAAGGCGTAAGAATGATGGTTGGACAACATATCAAGTTCGCAAGATTGCCAAAATTAGCAT
>JBDRSD010000007.1:0-11848 GCA_043825215.1 Nanobdellota archaeon | reverse complement strand
TATGCTCGTCAGACAATAACACTTTTTGATAAGCCATTAACAAACCACCTCACATTTTATCGTCGATAAACTACTATAAATATGTTACTAATCACACGAGAAATTATAAGCAAAATAACCAAGACTTTATAGACAACCCCTTTTGTTCCTCGCGTAGCGAGGGTGTGTCCAGCACGGGAGTGCTGGACTCAGGTGCGGGAGTTGTATCCGGCGAACATTTCGCGCTCTGACGTATTTTTTCCTTCGTTTGCATTCCTTCGGAAACACACAACGCACGGTCTATTTCTTCTCTCTCGACATATCTTGCTCACCCGAAAATTTATAAACCACCATGCACGTTATCTTAAAAAAGATGGTCGAGCTCAAGAAAAGGATTGGATTTCTGACGATTATGGCACTCACCATCGTGAGCTTGCTTGGGACAAGCATCTTCTTTGGCGCGGGGATTGCCGCAGGCATTTCTGGCGCAGGATCGATTATCGCCTGGATTGCGGTCGCGCTTGTGGCAGTCTATGTGTCGGCGTGCTTTGGCGAGCTTATTTCGATGTTTCCGAATGCAGGGGGCGTGTATGAGTTTGCCAAGCAGGCGTATGGCAGATTTCCTTCTTTTCTCATCGGCTGGGTGACGTGGATCGTGCAGAACATCACGACTGCGGTAATCATCGTCGCTGCTGTGCAGTATTCCCTTCCGGGAAGCAGCTATGCCCCGTTGAAGATACTCTTGGTCGTGGGAATAATCGTCATCCTGAATTACATCGCTTACCGCGGCATTGACTTAAGTTCCAAGGTGCTCATCCTTTTTGCGTCGATCACCCTCATCATCATTCTCCTTATCGTGCTTCCGGGAATCCTGCATGTTGACCAGGGGAATTTTGAGCCTATGACAATCACTCCGCTTCTTTTCTTTTTCACGATCTTTTTCATCATTGAAAGCTTTTTTGGGTGGGAGTCCGCGTCGTTCATGGCAGAGGAGACGGTGAATGCGGAGAAGGTGGTTCCCTGGGCGCTCTTCCTGGCGACTGTAGTCTCGATCATTCTTGGCATCCTTATCGCGGGGGTGCAGATCGGAATTCTTGGAGTTGAAAGACTCGCGTCTTCTACCGCCGCGTTCCTTGATACGTCCTTCATCATCTACGGAGATATTGGTGTGAAGGTGATGAATATTGGAATTGTTCTCTCGCTCATCGGTTCTGCTGCAGGAGGCATCATCTCTAATCCGCGCCTCTTGCTTGCACTTGGCAGGGATAAGCTTTTTCCTGATCAGGTATCACACATTCATCCTAAATATAATACGCCGTATAAGGCGATCATCTTTCAGACTTTTGTCGCGACCATCTTTGTCCTCATCTCTTTTGGCAGGTATAAGACTGTGCTTTCCTATCTTGTTCCTTTGGCGCTTTTCATGTATATCTCCGTCCTTTTAAGCGTGGTTGTTCTTCGGAGGAAGAAAAAGGATCATCCACGGCCATTCAAGGTCCCTCTGGGCGGGTTCCTCCCCCTTGTCGTCGTCATATTTTATGCGGCGATCATCGTCGCGTGGGCAATGATGGAACCAGGGGGCTTGCATGTCTTGCGGATCCTTGGATCCTTCCTCTTCCTGGGAATTCCCATCTACATGCTCCTCACATTCTACTATAATCCGAGTATAATAATCAAGTTCTCCAATGTCGCTGCCGACATCAATTACTTTCTCGAAGACCTCTTCCTGCCGAAGAGCGTGCGAAAGAGGATCCTATCCATCTTCCGGAACATGAAGGACAAGACCGTCCTCGAATTGGGAAGCGGGGTTGGCACCCTGACGCTCCACCTCGCAGAGGAGGTCGGGCCAGAGGGAAAGATCATCGCCATCGATTTGTCTGAGAAGAACCTGAAAATCCTCAGGCGCCGCCTGAAAGAGAAGGATGTACGGCACGTGGATGTCATCCATGACGAGCACATGGTCAATCGCGTGCACCCGGACATCACGAAGGTGGACATGGTCTTCTCTGTGGGGCATCTCACCTACATCCAGGACATGAAAAAGGTCCTGCGCGAGGTGTATGACGTCCTTCCGGAGAATGGCAGGATCTGCTTTGTCGAATACATCGATTTCTTCTACTTCCTTCCGAATAAGTCCCTCATCTCGAATCAGACAGAGCTCAAGAAAGCCTTCAGGGAAGCAGGATTCTCTGTGAACATCCAGGTCATCAGAAGCTTGTTTTGGAAATTCATCTTCATTTATGGGATAAAGTCAGGCGAAGAGGAAGTGGTGATGGTGTGAAAAGTGTAAAAAAAAATTATGCCATGGACACGTTGATTCTTGTGTCGATGCCTGCTTCTTCGTTTCCCAGTGCTATGTAAGCCTGATCTCCGATGACGTCGATGCTTTTTATCTCTGTCCTTGTGAATCGCGGTTCGCAGGTGTAACTAGACCTGTCTTGTCCATCATAAAAATCTTCTTCACCCACTCTGGCATGGTAGGCACGTCCGTCTTTGACGATGTAGAGGTACAAGGTTTCTGTGCAGGTATCCTCTGGGAAGATTCTTCGTTTTCCTATAAGGCAGAGGAATGCGACTATGTCATCTTGCTGCACAATTCCTCTCCAATACACTTCCTTTGTTTCAACCATTCCTTCTATTCGATACGCGAATTTTTTCAGTCTGTCTTCGAGCCCGGGAATCTCCCGGATATCGTCCATTTTGAGTCTTTTCATGTTCATCACCTTTTTATCACTCTATAGTAATATAAATATATAAATATTTGTTGTCTTGTCAAAGATGACAAAATATATATAATTAAAGTACATCTGAAGGGGAATATGGAAGAAAGAGCCATTCTTGAACGCGTCGGTCTCAGCCCGGCAGAAGCCAAGGTGTATCTCACACTTCTCGAAGGAGGGTCATTTCCCGCAGGAACAATAATAAAGAAGACAGGATTGTATCGCCAGACAGCATATCAGACGCTCGAGCGTCTCATGAGGAAAGGCCTGGTCAGCGTTATCAGGATCGGGAAGAAAAGGCATTTCCAAGCCGCACCTCCCGAGAAGCTCCTTCACGTTCTCGAGGAAAAAGAGAATCTCCTCAAGGGAATCCTGCCCGACCTGAACCTGAAAAGAGAACTGAGCGAGGAGCAACAGGATGTGGCAGTATTTTCCGGTGTGAAAGGCATCCAGACTGTCCTTGAGAACATGATGGCAGATCTTCCGGATGGCGGCGAATATCTGGATTTTGGGGTGTCTGGACTATTCAAAGAAGTTATGGCATATTATTGGAAAAGATGGCAGAGGGAGAAGAAAGAGAAGCGCATACGGTCGAAGTGCATTTTTTCAGAATCACTTCGGACGGATAGGGGCTTTTTCAGGGAATATGTCGGCGAGTTCCGTTTCCATCCAGAAAGGTATCCGAGCTTTACCGATACGATGATCTACCAGGATAGAGTCATCCTGCTTCTCTGGACAGCAACGCCCATCCTTGCTGTTGTGATTAGAAACAAGGAGAATGCCGAGAGCTATAAGAACAACTTCTTCACCATGTGGGAGAACTCCATGAAATGAAGATTGAAACATACATATGCGAAAACAATTCTTGCAATAATAAGGCAGTAATGACTGCAATGCGTTTGTCGTTTGCGTATCTTTCTTGAGAAGAGGAAGTTGTTATGGTTTAGGAATTATTGCGAGTGCGTCAGGTTCTTTATTGCAGTATGTCCTCGCGGTAATTATTGGTTAAGAACAGGTAGTTCGCATTCTTCCTCCCGCAAGCTAGCACCAGTGCTTTATGCACTGGAATAAAGCCCTGTTGCCTGTGGCTACAGGGTTGCTTTGGCAATGATTGCCAGCCAACCCCCGCCAAAGGCCGGGTGAATTGCTGTGCATTGCACAGAAAACGGGGCAGGAGTGCGTGTACTCCTATCGCAAGAAATCTTATACTAAAATAATGCCAATCTTGGCTACGAATTCGGTTGCATTGTTGAAAATTTCATCCAATCGTCTCTCTGTATATGTTTTTATTGCCGAATATCTTGCAATATAGCTTTCTTTTTTCGCATCTGCAAAATAATGAACATATTCATCCTCAAATATTTTATGCGCCTGGTTCAATATCTCAAGGTCTTCTTTTTCCAGTTCATCCGGAACCAACAGATGGCCTATTGCGATTTGGGCAGCATCATGATCGCCTGCTTCGTATCCTTTTGATAATATTGCGGCCTTGGCGGCATACAGCATCGAATAATACGAGATCGTAATCGCCCAGTAATTCCAATGCAGTTTCGGAGGCTGGTCTTTGGTTGGTTGAATCTCCTTGACATGCTTCGCTATCAACAGGCTGTTTTCTGCTTTTTGAAGAAACAGCTTGATCTTGAATGATTCTTGAGATTTCTTTATTCTGTGTTCTGCAATAGCGCGTTTAAACAAATTCGTATAAGCGCTCTTATCAAATGCCATTTAATACACACTGCCAGAATCCTTCAGGATCATGTAAGATGATATGGTCTTTCAGCGCTTGTTTCGCCACATTTTCTTCCTTATCCTTGAGCATCCTTTTAAATTCTTTCTTTGTGACAAAGATTGGATTAATTTCCTTCTTGAACAGCAATTCATATTTTGAAAATGATACGGATTTTTTCCCGTCTTTATTGATTATAAGAATATCAATATCACTTTTTTCAGTTTGTTTTCTCTTTGCATAACTGCCAAAAAGGAGAATAATACCTCCTGTCTTTAGTTCCCTGACTATTTTTCTTATGAGCGGCTGGCTCCGTATAAACTCTTGCATCTCTTCAAATGAAGAAGAGGTGAGATGCGCCTTCAATATGGGATGGCTTAGGTTTAACTTGATAACTTTTGATCTGCCTACAGTTCTCACCTTTAAAACCTCCTGCTCGATCATTCTTTTGACGTATCTGTAAAAAGTGGCGTAGGGAATATGCAGCAAGTGACTTAATTCGTGCATAGAAAATTCGTCTTCAGGGTGCTTTCCAAGAAAGTTTATTATTTTTAGGAAGATTATCATTATTGGTTAATATTAACCAATTTTGATATATAAAGTTTTCGCTTTTTTCTTTTGTTGAAGGCGCGGACAAAGAGCAGGAGGTGGAAGAAACCCCGCACTCCATTCTTATTCGTGGTTTTTCCTATCTTATAGGTAACGATCCTTTGGTAAGATTGTCATAGTAGCGCTGGATAAATCCCAGATGCCCCATTCCGTAAGTGTCAACTGCAGCGATGAAGAGTCCTCGCATCTCCTGTTGAATTTTTCGAATGCGTCTTTCGACGGATTTGCCATTCCTGCCCAATTGGTGCCTTTCGCATTCGTATTCCTGGTCAACGACAAGGTCTGCAATCTGGCGAAATTCAAGACCCCAACGATTCCTTTCCCGATCAACTGAGCGGTTATACTCTTCCACCTGAGTATGATAGGAGGCGATCAACCCTTTTTCTTCGCTTGCGAGTTCCATGATGCGGTCAAGGCATTGGAGTTGTTCAGGTGTAGCAATTGGTCGGAATTCTTTGATTGTTATTGTCATAGTTAGAGTAATGGATTACCACATATAAACCTTACGCAGCCATGATCTTCTTGACCGGCAGGGCTCCCGAAACCTTTATAAACCCCCTTTTGTTTCTGAGAGCGACGAGAAAAGGAAGAAAAGTAGGTATTTTCTTTCTCAAGGGTCCTACATGCCTAAGATTAAACAACTGCTCCCCAGCCTACGCGAAAAGAAAAGATATCTTGCATTTGAGATACTCTCCAATAAGCCTCTTATGAGGGATGTCGGAAAGGATGTCAAGAAAGGCGTGGAAAAGACTCTTGGCTTGTTTGACAGTGCAAGCGCAGGGATAATGCTCATGAAGTACAACACAAAGACCCAGAGAGGTATCATGAAAATGGCACATACGTACGTGGATAAGGTGAGAGTCTCTCTCATGCTGATGAATGCAGAAGACATAGACTTTGATGACGAGATCTCAATTGCGACTCTCAAGGTCTCTGGCAATATGAGTAAATTGGCACATTACGCGGGGTGAAATTATGGAACCAGTACAGCATCAGATGATGGGATATGACCGGGCGATCACGATGTTCAGCCCTGATGGCAGGCTCCTGCAGGTCGAATACGCAAAAAAAACAGTGCGCCTCGGAAACACAGCTATTGGCATGGTCTGTAAAGACGGTGTCTTGCTCGTCACTGACAAGAGGATTGTGGATAAGTTGGTCATCCCTGAGGCTATTGAGAAGATCTGGCAGGTTGATGATCACATCATGGCGACAGCTGCAGGCATCCTTTCAGATGCACGGGTTCTTGTCGAGCGCGCGCAATTGAAGGCCCAGCAGCACATGGTCACGTATGATTCTCCGATAGATATCCTCTCCATTGTAAAAGATATCTGCAACTTGAAGCAGATCTGCACGCAATCAGGAGGTCTTCGCCCCTTTGGCGTCTCTTTGCTCATCGCAGGCATTGATGAGGATGGCGTGAAGCTCTTTGAGACTGACCCGACAGGGCTCTTCTACCAGTTCAAGGCGACAGCCATTGGCGAGGGAGAGCTTGAGATCGATGAGATCCTGCATAAGGAATACAAGGATGGCTTGACTATCGAGGAAGGCCTTGTCCTTGCAGTGAAGGCATTGAAGAAGGTCCTTGATGACAAGCTCACTGCAGAGCGGATCGATACAGCATATATTCTGGAGAAGAAGCGGACAGTGGAGAAGTTCTCAAAAGATAAAATCAAGAAGCTTCTGAAGGAGAAATGAAAGGTCCCACATTTGATCGTGAAAAAGTGCATTTCAATGTTGCGCGGTTGAAGAAGGAAGGACGCACCTTTGAAGTGGTCATCGATCCTGATCTTGCGATACAATTCAAGAAAGAGGGTGGTGACGTCCGGGAAGTACTGCATGCCCAAAAAATCTTCTGTGATGCGCACAAAGGGCTTCCCTCGCCAGATGATGATATGGAAGCAGCCTTCCAGACGACTGACACCCTTGCTATTGCTGCAAGGATCATCAAGGATGGCCAGATCCAGCTGACGTCGGAGTATCGCGAGAAGAAGCGTGAGGAGAAGAAGAAGCGGATTCTTGAGTTGATCAGAATCAATGCGATCGATGCAAGGACAGGCCTTCCGCACCCCCTGGTGCGGCTTGAGAATGCCTTTGCAGAGGCGCGGGTGAAGATTGATGAGGATAAGAGTGCTGAAGACCAGGTGAATGATATCATTACTCAGCTTCGTCCAGTCCTTCCGTTGAAGATTGACGTGAAAAAGATCCAGGTGCATATCCCTGCGAATTATGCTGCAAAGATGTACGGCACAGTGAAGAGTTTTGGCAGGATCATTAAAGAAGACTGGTTGAATGATGGTTCTTGGAGGGTTGTTGTGGAAATTCCCGCAGGACTCCAGACTGACTTCTATGAGGACTTGAATGGAAAGACTCATGGTAATTGTGAAACAAAACTGATTGAATAAGGTGAAATACAATGGGATTACTCGTAACAGAACGACAGGTTGTTGTGCCGGGAGAAGTCCTTGCAGAGGGCATAGATTTTTTGCCCAGCAACGGGACGTACCGGCATCAAGATAAGATATTGGCAGACCAGTTAGGGCTTCTCGTCATTGATGGCAAGGTGCTTAAGACGATTCCTCTTTCAGGAAGGTATCTTCCGACGAGAAATGATATCATCATCGGCCGTGTCATCGATATTACGATGATGGGCTGGCGCTTTGAATTGAACAGTCCCTATACTGCACTTTTGTCCATGAAGGAAGGAAGCTTTGACTTCATCCCAAAGACCGCGAATCTGCAGAAGTATTACGCACTTGATGACCATGCGGTCCTGCAGATCATCAAGGTGACGAGCCAGAACCTGGTTGACCTGACGGCAAAAGGCCCTGGCCTGAGGAAGCTCAAAGGCGGGCAGATCATCAAGGTCAACACGCACAAGGTGCCAAGGATCATCGGCAAGAATGGTTCCATGGTGTCCATGTTGAAAAAGGCGACAGGGTGTAAGATCATTGTCGGCCAGAACGGGCTTGTCTGGGTCTCTGGAGAGCCTCAGGCAGAGATTCTCACAGTCAATACGCTCCATAAGATCGAGAATGAGAGCCACCTTCCCGGCCTCACTGAGAAGATCAAGAAATACTTAGAAGAAATCCTCGGAAAGAAGATCGAGGATGGTTCTGAAGAACATGGTGATGAATAATGGCATACAAGAAAAGACATGATGGCAGAAAGCCTGATGAGACACGCCCGATCGAGGCTAAGGCAGGCATCATCAAGAAGGCTGACGGCAGCGCGTACTTCAAGATCGGAAAGACTGCAGCGTATGCTGCAGTGTATGGTCCGAGGGAATTGCATCCGAGGTTCATGCAGAATCCAAAGAAAGGTGTGCTTCGCTGTAATTACAGTATGATGCCTTTTTCAGGCATGGGCGAGCGGGTGAGGCCTGGCCCCTCGAGGAGATCAAAGGAGATTTCTATGGTCACAGAAAAGGCGTTACTTCCTGTTGTAGATCTTGATGATTATCCCTACGCTGTTGTTGACGTGTTCATTGAGCTGCCGCAGACTGATGCAGGAAGCAGGTGCGCGGGCATTTGTGCTGCATCGATTGCGCTTGCAGACGCAGGGATTCGCATGAAGGACATGGTGTCTGCAATTTCTGTGGGAATTGTCGATGGCATGCTCCTTGTGGACCTTGATTATGAAGAAGAGGCTAATGAGGATGGGGATGTCGCAGATATTCCAATAGCAATCGTACCCTCGACTGACGAGATCACGCTTCTGCAGATGGATGGTAAGATATCTAAGGAGGACTTAATGAAGGCAATTGAGATGGGAAAGCCAGTTCTCCAGAAGATCGCTGAGATCCAGAGGAATGCGCTGAAAGAGAAGTACGCAGGTGGTAAAAAATGAATGATGATCTCAAAGAACATATTAGTGAGTGCCTGAAAAAAGGAATTCGTCTGGATGGGCGAAAGAATGAGGAATTCAGGGACATTGAAATTGAAGTGAATACCATCGAGACTGCTGAGGGCAGTTGCCGCGTGAAGGTCGGCACATCTGAGGTTATTGCAGGTGTGAAGCTCAGTATCGGAACTCCTTTTTCAGACACACCTAATGATGGAGTTCTCATGGTGGGAGCTGAACTTCTTCCACTGAGCAATCCTGATTTCGAGTCAGGTCCTCCGAGTATAGAATCCATTGAGATTGCACGGGTGATCGATCGCGGTATTCGGGAGAGCAAGGTCATGGACACGAAAGCTCTCTGTATTACAAAGGGTGAGAAGGTCTGGATGGTCATGATAGATATCTGTCCGATCAATACAGATGGAAATCTCATTGATATTGGTGCTCTTGCTGCAATCATTGCTTTGAAGAATGCCGTGTTTCCTGAAGTTAAGGATGGTGTTGTTGATTACAAGAAGAAGACCAAGAAGACACTTCCTGTGACATCCTTCCCAATCACTGTCACGGTGCTCAAGATCGGGGACAATTTCATCGTCGACCCGACGAACGCTGAGGAGAAGGCGATGGATTCGCGCCTGACTGTCTCCGTCATGGCTGATGGAACGCTCTGTGCCATGCAGAAGGGAGGAGTTTCTCCATTGTACACGAAGGACATCGATATCATGATCGACCTTGCGATGAAGAAGTCTGAAGACTTGCGAAAGCTCTTGGAGACGAAAAAATGAAACGCATCATCCTTGATGAGAATGAGTATACGAAGTATGAGAAGACACGTATCATCGGCACTCGTGCGCTACAGATATCCATGGGCGCACCGCTTCTCTTGAAGCTCTCGCAGAAACAGCTTGAGGAGCTCAAGTACAATCCCATCTCGATTGCAAAGCTCGAGTTCGAGAAGGGAATCATTCCTATAGGCATCAAGAGGAACCTGCCCAAGGGAAGGGTTGAGAAGGAGGCGAAGTAATTTTTTGTTTTATCGTTTAATTCTTTTTCACAGAAATCCCCTTTGTATTGCCTACAGATGTTAGCCTCATTTTGCCTGCGGGAGCAGGCATTTTCAAAGCGTTACAATTTGTAACGGTTTCATTTCCTTCATCCTTTAGTCTTTTCTTAAGAACTCTCCAATATACAGAGGGATTGTCGCTCTCTGTCAGAACTGCAACGATATCAGCGATGAAGAAATACCATTCTTCATTATGGTATTCTAAACAAGGTCCGATTTCGTCGGTCTCTTCCTCCCGCTTCTGAGTCCAGTCGCTCACGCGCTGGATCTTGATTCTGAACAGCCAGGTTCAGAAAATAAAACGCCACTTCGCGGCGGCCCTCTCCTTGCCCTTTGGCAAGGGTGATAATCGTGCATTGCACGAAAACGGAGCGGGAGCAAGAAGTTCCCCCCCTTCCGCTATACGAATATCAATCTTCTCGCGCTACCAAAATATTTATATATTACTATATGACAACTTATATCATAATATAATATGAAATATGATTTACTGGTAAGGAAATTGAATACTATTGAAGAAAAGTATATCACGTCTGATAAGATAGAGGAATATTGTTCCATAGTAGAATTAGAATATTATGATGCCATTATTTACCTGACGAGGCACAAATACTTGTATACGATTTTCAAGGGGATATTTTATAAGCCCAGCATTGCTGAAAGAAAGCTAAAAAGCATCAAGATTGATCATTTTGAAGCTGTTTCTGCAGGATTGGGAATCAAAGGAATAAAAAACTGGTATTTCGCCCTTGAGACTGCACTAAAATTCAATGGGATGACCCACGAATTCTTTGCTGTGGATTTCATAATCAACGATACAATATGCAGAGTAAATCCCATGACCATTTTAGGAAACAAAATTAAGTTTATTAAGACAAAGCCCCGCCTTATGAACTTTGGAATGAAAAAGACAGGACACTTCAAGTATTCTGATGTGGAGAAAACCGTCCTTGACATGATATACCTGAAAAGGTACGATGGAATAAAAGGAGAGGCATTATAAAATCGTAGGCAGAATACCCACAAATTTATTTGTGGGATGAATGCCGTGCCTCTTTCCAGTATTTGTGCAAGAGGCAGAAGCGGTAAAAACGTTTAATATATCTTTTTGTCTATTTTAGTTAAAAAAGTAGACTTAATAAAGAAGGTATTTTTAATATGATTAAAGGGTGAAAGATGGCAACTCAATCGTATTTATCATCATTATTGGGGATTGGAGAGAGTATCTCAGCGGGAACTCTGAAATTATTAGATGCTATTAGTAAACCTAAATTAAAAGTAGCATTGATTAGTTATTACTATCAGAAACCAACCATCTCTGGAGTTGGAATTCATGTTCAAAACTTAGCAAAATATTTAGTAAAGCACAACTGCGAGGTTCATATATTTTGTCATGGAGATGAAGATGGTTTTTACAAAGAGAATGGCACAATTATTCATACTATTGGGAAAATCTTAACTTTAGTTAGTGATACCTCTTCAAAAAAAAGATTAGAGTATGATATTTTTGAATCTGAAGTTGTAAAAGAGATAATAAGAGAAAATTCCAGGAGAAAATTTGATATAATCCACACTCATGGAGCTCTTACAAAGGCAGCGTTTATATTGAGGAAAGTATACAATATAAAATGGGTTCATACTTTTCACGCAATAGAGAAATTAAGGATTAAAAAACTAAGCAACGAAGAGAGGCAATTTGAAGATTTGATTTCATGGATAGAGCATACAGTTAATTATTGCGATGGTGCTATCTTTGTTTCAAATAACTGTATTTGTTTAGCTCAGCATAGTTGAGTTGTGAGCATTCTGTGGAGTTCTTGTCGGATGTCTTTTTGTTGGCTTTGCCATGTGGCGATGAGGCTTGCGAGTGTTTCGTAGGTTTTGACGCCGTGTGTGCTTCGGAATGCT
>JBDRSD010000006.1:0-16930 GCA_043825215.1 Nanobdellota archaeon | reverse complement strand
GCAGTATTCCCGAGTTCACTTCGTTCACACGGGAATACTGTGTATTTTGAATGCGTCGTTCTCCTTTGGAATCTTCTGACCGGCCGCGAAAAGTCATACTTTACTAGTGCTTTCTGACTTTTTGCCAAAAGATCTCTTTGGATGCGCCACGACGTCCTTACAAAGAGTGTCAATTTCTATTAAAAATTCCTTAAATGCCGCCTCATTTTTATAGAAGCAAACCCACTGGGTTTGCAGCATTTGTTGAAATACGAACAAGAAATATCGTATTTTCATGTCTTTACTTTTGCACTTGATACTTGCTTCGTCTTGGACTCGAAAACTTGTCTCTATACGCCATCTTTTCTTGTATGTCATGATGATGTTTCCGAGAGCAACACTCTCGACGTTTGTCGCAAATACCCAGTCATATTTTTTCTTTGATTTCTCGTCATAGATTTGTTTGAGAAAGACAAGAATGTTCTCATCATAAAATGCGGTCTTTTCCTTCTTGACCACGAACTCGTTATTGATGGCAACATGGTCACCCTCGTCAAGCCCGATAAGAATCTCCCGCTTGTCTTTTTGTTTTGGAACAAATATCAGGTACGGATGCGTGCTTTTTGAAAGCTCATACATCAAATCCTTATCATAAAATCCCCTATCAAAAAGCAGCAAGTCAATTTTTCCAACTAAAGGAGCTATGAGATTAAGCATGTATTGTATCGTGTGACTTTTGTAATGACCGACGAGAATCGGAACAGACACTAATGGAATTTTTTCTGGAATTTCATCACTAATAATACTGCACGTCAAAAACTTAAACTTTCCAGTCACTCCATGTTCCCCAGTCCAGCCATGAATGTCAAAACCCTGCACGTCACCATAAAATTCTTCATCAGTATAATCAAATGCGAGCATGACCTGCTTGTCTTTCCAACCAAACTTGTCAGTCAATCTTTGCAAATACGCAAGATACGCGTACGTCGTCATTTCCGTAAGACTCTCCTTTGCACGCAAATACAATGTATCTGATTTATTGCTCACCGTCTCAACATACGTATTATACGCAACAGCATCTAACAAAGGCAACACTAACTCAAAGCCAGAAACCTCATTTGCCCTGCTCAAACCAAGACTCCCATTAATAAAATGACGAAGTCCATTAATGCTCAACGCTAAACGATCACGATTCATCGCCAACAAACACCAAATACACTTTTTTTCCCAAATATTCCTTAGGGCAACTCACCTTCGCACTCGTACCAAAAGGAGTAACCACGCGCACCACAAAACCAGAAATGCCAGTAATCACAAGTTTCGTCTTCTTCACGACGACAACACGCTTCATAAGATATCTAATAGATATCTCAAATATATAAACTTATCGCACCACTAAACAGAAGTCAATCACATTCGGAGATACTGGCGAGTTTGAGCATCTTCCCGATATGCAGGTCATATCTTTTGATGCTGCCTGCTGGAAGCTCTGCGAATGCTGAATAATCTTGTTTTGGGAAGTGGATGGCAAAGGGTTTGAAGTGTTCTATGATTTCTATGATCGTTCCCTGTTTGTCGAGTATGACTACGTCGATTGGGTAGAAGACAAACCACATGTGCAGATCATACCTGACTGGCTTTTCAAATTGGAAGTAGAGGCAGAAATCCTGTTTTCGCCTGGTGAACATGAGGCCCCGTGAGATCTCTCCTGTTTTTTGGAGCAGGCGGACATTCTTTGCTACTACTGTTTTGGTTTTTTCGTGTATGATGTCCATGTTTTAGCAGTCGTTATGCTCGAGCGTGTCATTGACCTGGTAGATGTCAGAGTGGTTCTTGTCGAGTATGAACCAGTTGTCAGGGATAAAAATCATGTTCTGGATGTCACAGTAGCTGTCATAGTCTTCGGTTCCGAAATAGATGTAGTCGACGACGCTTCTGTTGTTCGTGCTGATGACCCAGCCCTGGTCTGCAAGCACCTGCAGGTTCACCAGGCTTTCGATGCCGTTAGGGTCAGGTGAGAGGTCGTTCTCGAACCGCATGATAAATGAAGGCGCAAGGCTGCTGTTCGTGTAAAATGAGTTGTTCAGGTGGTACTGGAGGTAGGTCGTGTCGTTCTGGTCTGTGGTATCGTTGACAAACAGGGGGACAGGTGACCTTCTGACCTGGACAGGGAGCTTTCCTTCGGTGTTGACGCTGTAGAGGGGGTCGCGCAAATCGAAGATCGGCACCTCTGCTGAGACGACTGTCGTATAGTTGAAGTAAGCCACGTCTGACTGGTCAAAGAGGGTGACGATGAGCCCGACGTCGACCTTGACTGTCCAGGGATCGCTCATCGAGAGGTTTATCATGGTGACATCTGAGGTGAAGTTCATGTTGATCTCCTGTGCTATGGAATCCACCTTGAGCTGGTAGTCATAGAATGTCGATTGGTTCATAATCTCGAAAGTCGTGTTGTCATCTTGAAGGATTCCATTATAGAATATCTCGACAAAATAATCTTCAGTGTCATTGATGAGCCTTGCCTGCTTGGAGACGTAGTCCTCAAGCCCGATGAGGGCCCTGAAGGCAGAGACGTGTATTGCCCGCTTCGCGTCAGCGTGAAAGCTCGTGAGAAAGTCATTCATCTGGCGTATCTTAGCATGCTGTGCGTCCTGTTTCTCCCGTATGGTATGCCTGCTTCTCGCATTTGCGAGGATGATGAGTATGGCGAGGAGTATGATAACAATGATGGTGAAGACAACCCCCTTCCTTCTCATCGCCATACGGTCACCTCGATGAAAGATGGCCCCCAGAGGTAGGGGACTGAGGAGACGAGGGTCACGACGATCTCGAGGTCTTCTGCGTTGAGGTTGACGATGACCCGTCCGTCCTCGTCGAAATCGAGGTCGTGGAGGATGTTATAGACTGAGAGGTCGTACGCATCTGTGGCATTGTAGGCGATTGACGCATTCGTGTAATTGCATAATTTATCGCCGGTGTAATCAAGGGGTATTGATGCATTGTACAGGAACGTGCCGTCCTCGAACTCTATCGTCCAGTTGCACCCATTGGCGAATTCGAGGACGTCAGTCCTTGTCGTTGACGAGTTGACTGAGGCAAGGTAGATGAAGGAATTGTTGAGCGAGCAGTTCGTGGAGTTTCCCATGCTGTCTCCTGTGCGCAGGCTCAGGTTGTTGTATGCACCAAGGACAAGTGCTGTCGTCGGGATCTCGACGATGAACGGGTCTCCGACAGTGTAGTAGTCTGTCGAGAAGAACGAGAGGTTGAAGACCTCCTGGCTATTTGCGATGACGCCGTCTGTCCAATGGCTTCCGGAGTATGATGCTATTTTGGCGTCGAGAATCCTGATGCCGTCATGGATGGGAATTGAGGGATTGCAGTCCGCAAACTGGTCTGAGGAGAACTGCACAGTGATCTCGTTGGGATTGAGCGCGTCAGCGTAGGGGGTGTAGTTTATCTCGACGAAGGAGTCAGGCGAGAGGTTTGTCCTCGTGAAGTTTCCCTTGACTTCCAGGGTCTGCTGGGTGTAGTTGGACAGGATGATGATTTGCTCGGTGATGTTCTTCACGATGTCATAGAGTTCTGTCACGTTCGTCGCGTTGTAATACAGGCTTGAGTTGCAGGCTGTTGCGATGAGCGTGTCTGTTCCCTGTTGGGAGATGTCCTCGCCGAATCCGATCGTGTAGACTGTTATCCCTTCAGCGCAGGCTGCCTGCCCCATCTCTATCGCCTCTGCCATCGCCCGGCCTGAGCCTCCGGTCGTGTTCCTGTTCGCGTCTCCGTCGCTGATGACAATCATGAATTCCTTAGACTCGTGAGGATACATCTGCCGCGCGGAGAGGATGCCGCAGGAGATGCACGTATACCCGTTGGGTGTGTAGCTGTTGATGCGCGAATGTAATGTCCCTTTGTCGGTCGTCAGGCCGAGCGTGTTCACTGTGCTTGTCGAATAGCTCACAAGGCCGACGCGCGTCCCTGTCACGTTGAGGAAGATGTCGACTGAGTTGTTCTCTGCGATTTTCATGAGGTCTATCTTTCGCGCCTCGCAGATGATGTCGAAGTTCCTGCACTTGTTCCAGCCAATGCCTCCGCAGGGACGATGCTGGTTGTCGCAATCATCGTCATCAGGGATGGAGCAGGCAAAGTCCTGGTATGGTGAATAGCGGGTCTGCCTGCACTCGTACTCGCACCACCATTGCGGCTGGCGCCAGAGGACGCAGGCATCCATGCTTCCGGAGACGTCTGAGACAAAGATGATGTCTGCGGGCTCTCCTGTGGACTGGTTGATTTCCCTGTTGATATTGAGTATGCCGAGGCGGAGGGGAATTGTTGAGGTCGGCCAGTCAAGGCCGCTTCTTTCCCGGTAGACGGTCTGCGTGGTGTTCTGTCCTGTCTCATTGAAGATCGTCTCGTTTCCTATGGTGAGGAATGTCGTGTAGTTGTTGAAGTAGGTGAGGTTTGCCTTATAGGAGTTGATGGTGCCTGGAACATAGATGGAAGAGTAGATGTTGATGAGCCCGTCGATTCCAGGAAAATAGTACTTGAACTGGCCATAGGTTTCATTGTGCTGGAATTCGTCAGTGATGTAGGTCATCTTGAGAAAGCCGCCTGCGATGTAGGAGAGGTTGAGTTCTGTCGAGAAGTTGAAAGAGAAGGTGTTCCTGCCTGGGATGATGGACGCGTTGCATCCTGTGGCATTGAAGAGGTCTGGCACCATCGCGGGTGTCGTTGGCGTGAAGGTTCCGCAATAGATGCCGTTGATGTAGAAATCAAAGGCGCTTGGGACGTCGAGGACGAGTATGATCTCTTTGATGTCTTCTGGCCCGACGTCGGATGGCAGGTCTTCGAGGTATTTTGTGAGGTTTCCCTGGCCTTCGAACCCGCCGAAGTAGATGTATGATGCAGTGCGCTTGTTGCGGATCTTTTTCAGGTACGCTGCAGAGGATGATCCTTTGAGCGGGCTTCCCTTTGCGATTCCGGATATCATGCGTTTTGAGGTGATGATGTCACGGGGAGTTCCGGTTGTCACATTCCGCTCTTTTGTATAGATGATATCAGAGCCGATGGTGATGGAGGCGCCGTATTGTGGCGGGATCAGGTTCTCGACGAGAAGCTGGGAGAGGTTCTCTGCCTTTTCTGTCTGGTTGGTTGCCCAGTATTCTCCTATCTTCAAGAGGACGCTCGCGTTGAGCGATGTGATGTTCCCGTTTGCGATCTCTTCTTCGATGAATGCAGTATGGACATTGTCAAGCGAGATGTCATTCAGGGTGTTGAGCAGGTCTTGCGTGATGGTGTCTGCCTGGGCGGACGGGTTCTCATGCACGTAGAACTTCGAGAGGAGGAGAAGGCCTGTGATGAGGAGGATTGCCGCGAAGGTCGCATCAAGGGTGAAATAGAATCCCTTCTTCCAAAGAGGGCGGACAGGTTTTGCCATACGAACTGGTTCCCTCCTTTTCACAATGTCTTTATGATTTGTTCTCATTGCCATAAGTATACGTGCAGCTTGGCGATCTTTCCGTCGAAAACCACGTAGCGTTGCATGATTGCGAGGTTGTCATAGGTGAGTGCGGTAAGGTCAAGCCCGGGGCAGTAGCCAAGTGCTGTCTTGGATATGGTGTAATTGATGAGACGGGTGAGGTTTTCATATCCCTCATAGGGACCAAACACCTCATAGGTTCCTTTGACATCGCCGAAATAAATAACTTTCCCTTCTCCATAGTTCCAGGTGGTGATGCCGTACTTGCTGTTCGTGTAATTGGCGACCATGACAAAATCAGCAATGCCTCCTGAGGGAGTCATGGAATACTTCCTGGAGAAGAGGATAGTCTCTCCTGCTGTGAAGACCATATCGTCATGCTCTTCTTGTATGGTCACGTTTCCTGCGCCATCCTCTGCACTGGGAAATTCTGCGTCGAGGAATCCTGCAAGTCCGACCTGGGTCATGATGATGAGCGTGTTGCCTTTGAATACCCAGTCCTCGTACGCAGCAGCGAGTGCTGTCGTATTGTATTCTCCTGTGAAGAGGTCGAGCTGGGGGTTTTCCATGACGAGCGTGTCATAGCGGTAGAGGTTTCCTGTCAGGTTGTCAAGGCTTCCGTTGAGCGTAAATCCGTTAACGATTGACCCTGGCTCCTGGTCGCGCAGGTAGAGGTCTGCAGTATAGGTCTGGTTCATGGTAGAGAGGAGCAGCCCGTCGGTCAATTGGGCATAGTAGTATGCCACGGTGTGGTACTTGACTGTGCCATTGCTTGTGATGCCTGAGTCTCCATACCCGCAGGTCTTGTTGGTGTAGACGATGCCGTAATCCTTGTCTTCGATGAACACGAAGAGGTTGTTCCTTGTCTTGAGGTATTTTCTGGCCGTGTTCGGGGGCATCATATAAAGTGTCCTGAGTTTGGAGATGTTCACTTTGCCATCGGTGAGCAACCCTATCTGGTATACGGTGTCATTGTCCCAATCAGAGGGGTAACCCGGGCTTGCGAGAAGGTCTGAGACAAGCTCTGCGTCTTTCAATAGCTTCTCATACTCCTGGTTGGAGAAGATGTTGGAGATGATGGTGATTCCGATGATGATTGCAAAGAGGAAGAGGAGTATGCCTATGGTATAATCGACAGACCAGGCCTGCCCTTTCCGTGGGTGTTTAACTGTTGACATAGAGATTCATTCCCCGCTTCGCGAGCGTGTTCTCTCCAATCTGGAAGGTTCCGGTAAAAGCAGGTATATCAAAGGAGTAGATGTGCTCTTCCTGGAGAAGATAGAGCATCCCTCCTCTGGCATTGATCGTGTACGCGTACCTCTCGTAGCTTTGGTTCATCTCAGGCGGCGGGATGTAAAATGTACGCGAATAGCCATCGTTGAGGACGAGACCGAGGAACAGTTCCTGCTGTATGGATTCGCCAAGATCCATGAAGAGCTCGTCTCTTACCTGTTCATTCTTCTCTTGTATAATGATATTGAATGCGACAAGGAAGACAGCCATGAGTATCATGCTCATGCCGATCAAGATGATGAATTCCATCGCGATCTGCGCGCGTGTCATCCCATGTCCTCGTCTGTGATTTCAACCTTTCCGTCCAAGGCAGTGACTTTGATGATGTGCAGCCCTCCATAGGCAGAGAGGTTGCCGCTTAGGTTTGCGACAGAATACCTTGGTGTCCCAGGCTGCGTCTTGAGGTTGATCTGAACATACTTGTCCTGGATATTAATGGCAGATACGTCATCTGGCATGTAGACCTTAAATGTCTTCTTGGTCGGTGGTCCCTGATAGAACACCTCGTCTGCTGTATCGACGATCTCGAGCGCTATCCTGTCGGCCTGGGATATGGTGATCTTGTCGTTTAAGTCCTGCTGGGATGTGTAGTAGATGATGATGAGGGGAACAAGCATGAGAAAGGCAAAGCCTACGATGAGCAGATACTCCATACTGACTTGCGCTTTTCTCCTCCACATGATCCCAGTGTTGCTTGCTTCTCCCCGTATATAAATTAATGTAACTATTCATTGATGAACATTAAAAGAGATGAGTTCATGTTACAGAACTGTCATTCTTAGGATATTCTCCTTAGGGTTGGTCTTGGGGAATTTATCCGATATAGCTCGTATCTTTGTACTTGAGGTATTTCTTGACGATGGGCTGGTTCTTTGCATGGTGGAGGTTTCGCTCAAAGTTCTTTATCTCATTGTCAAGTTCTGTTAAGATGATGTTGAATGCGAACCGCTTGTTGAGGACGTTGAGTATCGCCCGTGCTCCGGGAAGGCCGATGTAGACCGGGTGCCCGTAGGTTTCGGCAAGAAGCGTTGCTGCTGGGATGTTTCGTTTCTTTCCAAGGCCGAGAAGAAGGCCTGAGATGCCGATGATGGGTCCGACCACGCCATAGATTTTCGTGTGTACGCCGCAGTTCTTGTATTCTGCCACTGCGGATTTGACATTGCCTGTGCAGTAGACTTTGGGCATTTTGGGAAGTTCAGGAAGGCCGATACCACCGAGGGTGAGGATTTTTGCCTTGGGAAAGGTCTCAAGATAATCAAGGATTTTTTCTGCGAACGCATAGGATGCTTCTTCAACCGTTGGCTGCACGTCGCCTGCAAGGAAGAGGTAGTCTTGTTTTTTTATCTTTTTATGATATATTTCGATCTTTGGCAGGTCTATGAGATTGTCTTCGTTGACAAAGACGCTGTTGGGAAGCGTGTAGGAGAAGAAGTCAAGTATCTTTTCTGCCTTGACCTCATCTATGAGGATGTCTGCGGCGATCTTACCCACATTCCCGATGCCGGGAAGTCCGACGATGAGGATGGGCTTTTCCATCTTCACTTTCCTGATCTCTTTGATCTTCCACATCTTATTTTCCCTCTTTTTTTTCTTCCCTGTCTCGCTCATCCTTCCACATGCGACGGTATTTTCCCCATTTGTCTTCGGGGCTGTACTTGGGTGGTCTCGGGCTTATCCGTACACCAGCACAGGTGCATTTTTCAGTGAGGCCGTAGGCCTTGCAGGACTGGCACTTGAGAATTTTCATGTGCTGAATTCGAAGACGCCTTTTTGCGCTTCGATTACTGCCTTGCATTTCTCGACTGCGTCTTCAAGTATTTTCTCTGCCTCTTTATTGTCTTTTGAGGACACTTTTATCGAGTAGGTGCCGCCGCCAGTGTATTTGACGACAATTCTGGGGTCGACTGCTTTTGCTTTTGCAAATGCCTCCTTGACAAGGCCGATGCCGTCTTCGACATATGCTTTTATGGTGATGCTGCCTCCGTGCTCAAAGATCGTCTGGTGGATCTTTTCCTTGATGAGGACAACCAGTGGGGCGATGAATTCTTTCTTGAATCCGAAGCTTTCCAGGTCCAGGTGGTTCTCGACGACGTCGTTGAAAGCCCCGTGGATGTAGGAGTATTCGGCAAGGATCGGTTTTGCGATCTTCTGGTAGGTCTCGTCCTTGTCAAGCTTGTGCTGGTCGGCAAAGGTGTCGATGATGTTCTCTGCCCGCTGTTCCTGCTTGATCTCATCGTTCTTTTTTCTCTTCTGGCTTTCGTTCACCCGCCGCAGGGAGAGATCGATATGCCCTTTTTCCTGGTCGATCCGAAGCACCTTACAGATGACCTTTTTTCCTTCGACCACGAATTCACGGATGTTCCTGATGCGTCCAGGGCTTACTTCGGAGATGTGGATGAGGCCGGACTTTCCGCCATAATGGTCAAGGGAGATGAAGACTGAGTGGTACTGCACAGTTCGTACGGTGCAGAGGACGATATCGTCTTCTTCAGGGTATCCTTCTTTTTGGTAGCGCATGGTCTTGTTCAGTCAAGCACTTCGAGCACACGTGCCTTGACCTTGGTCTTTCCGCCTGTCGGTTCTGCGAGTGGTTTTCCGCAGACGAGGCAGTTGACATATGTCGCCGTCTTTCCGAATGTGATCTGCTCGTTCTTGCATTTCGGGCAGCGTATCTTGACGAATTTTGAGTTTGATTCTTTGATGTCCATGACTTCAGCCTCCTTAGATGAGCTCGATCTTCTTAGCTCTCGTCCCTACCCGTTGCACTGATGATTTCTTGCACACAGAGCACAGGTAGCGGAAATCTGTCTTCTTAGAGAGTTTCTTCCCGGTCATTTTCGGCTTTGGCGGTTTCGAGAAGCGGCCATGGTTCCCTGTCCCCCGCCGCTGTCCACGTGCCTTGACTCGGGGTGTGGAACCGTAGCTCATGGGCCGGGCTGCGTTTCTTCCCCGCTTCTTGCTTTCTCCGACCTTATGGGGAGTGTGCTTTTTGCACACCTTGCAGTACCTGTTGATCGTCTTAGGTTTCTTCATGCTTCTCGAAAATCCCACCCCCTTTAAAAAGATTTCGAGAGAAAGTAAGAGTCTCGTGCATAATCACGGGCGCAGATGATCAGGGATGCAAATGCAAGCGTAGACGGGTACAGATGCAAGCGTAGAGGACGAAGACGTGCAGGCGTCTATTCCTTGACTTCTTCTGCCCGTCCTTTCCTGATGAGCAGGTCTGCGATGGACAGGGGAAGGCTTGTCACAGAGGATTCTGCATATGGGCCGTATACCTCGAGTTCTGGCCCGACAAACCTGGGAAGGGGATTGAGTATCCTGATGCGTTTTTCTGAGGATTGAATAATCTGTTTTTCTGTTCCTCCATTCTTGGATTCCAGTTCTCCATGCTTTGTCTCGTTTCTCACTTGCTTCGCCTCTGGTTTTCCTTGCTGAGCAGGCCGGCCTGGCTCTTTCAACTCTTTCTCTTTTGGTGAAGGTTTCTGGGTTGCTTGAGCAGCTTTTTTTCCTGTAATTTCTTCTGGTAGCAAAATGGATTCCTTCTCAATTTTCGCTGTATAAGAATCTCCAGGAGGAGTTAAGGGTATTTCCGCTTTGGCCCTTTGTTGTGCAGGTTCTGGAACCCTGATGATGGGTTGGCTGAGCAGCAGTGGATTAAGGAGACGCACCCGCTGGTCGGTGAGCGCTTTGATGAGCTCTTGGAAGAACTCCTTCTCTTCATCAAGGAGACGAAGTGAGAGCTGCGGCCCCTGCCGCACCTTGTCCTGGGCAAGCCGGATTATCTTGTTTTCCCGCCTCTCAAAGAGCTCTCTGAGTATCTTCCGGACGTTCTTGAGCTGTATCTTTGCATTCTCCTGCTCGCGTGGGCTGAATGGGTCGTTGATTTCGAAGTGCTTCCTGAGGATTGCTTCCTTGTCAGAAAGGTAGGATATGACATCCTTGACAAAGGATGCGGGCAGGTCCTGCAGGTCTTCCCGCTGCTTTTCCCGACGGAGAATGTCAAAGAGGGTCTCGTAGCTGATCTTCACGTCGACCATGAAGGAGAGGATGGATGGGCAGTTTTTATACTTATCCATAAATACTTAAAAAGAATGCTGTTTTCTGGATGTTCATGGTCGAGTTTTCCTATGAGGAACTGGAATTTGTGGAGACTGTTGATGAGATCCTTGTCCTCTTCATGAAGCTGTACAGGTTTTCGATAAAGAAAGGCGACCTGTCAGCGATCGGGCCATATCAAATAACGAAACATAGTATTGAGATTAATGCGCCAGAGCGAAGCGCAAACACGAAGTTCAATCGCCTGTTAAGCGACGGCTTTTCTGGCATGGTCGGGCCAAACAACAAAAAGACTGTCTATGTCCATAAGGGATTGGGCGTGCCCCTCATCGGATCGAACGTTATTGGCATCGTCGATAGAGATACCAATGTCATTGAAGTCAAGCCTTTGACAGGGTGTAATCTCAACTGCACCTTCTGTTCTGTGGATGAGGGGGTAAGTAGCAGAAAGACGCAAGATTTCATCATTGAAGAGCAGTTTCTCGTCGAAGAATTCGCCAAGGTCGCACGATTGAAAAAATATCCTCTTGAGGCCCATATCGCAGGCCATAGTGAACCGACGCTCTACCCGTGGCTTCTTGAGCTTGTCAGGGATCTCAGAAAGATTTCCCGAGTCAAGGATGTCGCCATTGATACGAATGGCACCCTCCTCACAGAAGCTGCTCTCGAACAACTCATCAGTGCAGGCCTGACACGGGTGGACCTTTCCATCCATGCCATGGATAAAGAACTCGCGAGAAAGCTTGCAGGGACAGCGTATGACCTTGGCCAGATCCTTACGCTTGCACGATTCCTCGCCAGGAAGAAATGCCTCCTCCTGACACCAGTATACCTGCCAGGCATCAATGATGCAGAGATCGAGAAGCTGATCATCTTCTCCAAAGAACTCTGCTGCCCGATAGGCATCCAGAATTTCCTGCCCTATGACCAGGGAAGAAATCCTGTCAAGGGGATTGGCATGGATGCCTTTTTTGAGAAGCTCTCGCAATGGGAGAAGAAATACTGTGTTGACCTCCGGCTGAAGGATGTATTTTCTTTCCAGAAAGATAAGGTCTTGGAAAAGCCCTTCCGGAAAGGGGACAAAGTCATCGCGCAGGTTGTCTTTCCTGGAAAATATTTTCAGGAGATTGTGGTCATGGCTAAGGGAAGGCTGATTACCGTGAGAGGATTCTCAAAGAGAGTGGCTGCTGGGGAAAGGGTGAAGGTCAGGATTGTCCGGGACAAGCATAATGTGTTTCTGGGGGTCATTCCGTAGTGCCAGGCTTTCATGATGAGAACGCCTTAGAATATTTTCTTTAAGAAATCACTGATCGAATTGACTACCCTGACCAGGAATCCTTCCTTCTTCTGGGTGAGGATGACAGGTTCGTCTTCTGAGGTGTCTTCAGGAATCGTCACATTGGTCTGGTTGATGGTTGTCGCGTTCTCGAATGAGGGCGTGTCATTGACAGGCGATATGACTGTGATGATCTTTTCCTGCGCAACCTCGTATTCCTGGAACTTGACCTGTGTGGTGATGGTGATTGTCGGATCCAGATAATCATGTGGGACTTCGAGCATGTAGAGATAGACCTGCTTTTTTTCCTGCCCTTGGAGGTCGAGCATGTTCTTTCGGGTTCCTGCAATGACCGGCACTCCCTCTGAGATGGTGTCTTTTATGTCGATCTTGAATGCGTTGTAGTCTTTGAGGTTCTTTAGGAATGTCTTGATGGTCAAATTGTCCCCGCGGGCAAGAGTCTCCTCGCTCACTTCCTGCGTGATCTCAAAATGGTCTCCGCCAGCAGGATTGATTGTTAGGATCGCAAAGGCGGAGAAGTTGTTTTTCTCGTCTGAGGCAAGCTCGTAGGTTCCGTTGAGCCAGAACCTGTATTCGAGTTTCGTGTTGGTGATTGGTGTTGTGAGGTACTCATCGACATACTTGTTGAGCGTGCTGTATTCGAGAAGGGGATCCCGGATTGCGATGGGTTCTGCAAGGAGAGGTCCTGATACCTTTGCGTTGATGTTCTGCAGGTTTTGGAAGTCATCCATGTTCTGCAGCTCTGCGACAAGGCGCACTTTTGTCCCGCCTTCGACAGACGGGTCGATGAGGCGGATCTTCGGCGTGATTGTCGATGCGGTGATTGCGAGCAGGTGCGATTCCTTGAGCGTGAACTGCTCATCCCCAAAGTCGAGTTCTGCGAATGCGGTGATGTTGTAGGTGCCTGTGCTTCCTCCCCGGACAGTCATCTCGAAACTGTAGTCCTTGTCTGAGGGAAGTTTCATCGTCGAGACATAATAATCGCCCTGCTTTGCAAGCCAGGTCGGCTTGGAGACGATATCGAGCTCTTTTGGGATGCTGAGCCTGATGGTTGCTGTCATGGAACGGTATTTGTCAGTGTTCTTGTAGGACAAGGAGATTTTTGATGTTTCGTAGAGGCCGACAGATGCAGGGCCAAGGGAGGAGGAGAATGTATAGGGTGTGGTGATGGTGAAGGAGAGCGTACCGACAGAGACATTGGTTGTCCTGCCTTCATAATCAAAGGTGAGGAATGCCGGGATGGTGAATGGCTCATAGGTGAGTGGCTTTATCCGATAGGTGAGGCTGGGGGCGATCTGGTTGGGGGTGAGGAATCCTTCCCAGTGCAGGAATTTTTCCACAGGATCCCGCGTGTATCCATTGTAGCGCAGGACATTCGCGAGGGATGGCGGGTATTCCTCGTAGATGATGTCTGCGCGGCGGTCTCCGGAGTTCTTCAATTTGGTATGTATCTTTGTCTCCTGGAAGATGTTGAGCGTTGTTCCTTCTTCTGATGTTCGTTCTGCTGTGATGTCTGGGCCGAACTTGTAGATGCCAATCTTTACTCCAGGGTATTCCTCTCCGTGCTGGTAGATGAGGTGTCCTGATTCTGTGCTGTCCTGCCAGCTTGCGTCTTCAAAGCAGAACTTGTAGAAGACATCAGTCTTGCATTCTCCAAGGTTGAATGTCATGCCCTTTGTGCCGCGTTTCCAGAAGAGCTTGTTCACGGCATCGTTCCTTCGCTCGTAGATGAAATAGCTCAGGTAGTTGATCTCTTCCTTGTTATCAAGGATTATGGTGAAGCTGTCTCCGGAATGGTGCCAGGCAGAG
Source organism: Nanobdellota archaeon (assembly GCA_043825215.1). GTDB lineage: Archaea > Nanobdellota > Nanobdellia > Woesearchaeales > JAHJEM01 > JAHJEM01. The sequence goes on along the minus strand of JBDRSD010000006.1, from coordinate 3,017 downwards.
TAGATGGATGTTTCTGCACGCGCTTGCGGTAAGAAGAGTAGAAAGATGAACAGAATGATGATTGTGGATGGTATCAGCCCTGCCCTCATGAAGAGTTTCGTGCGTTCTGCCGTATATAAATATTACGTTTTAAACCAGTATTCCCGAGTTCGCAGGCTCACACGGGAATACTGCATGTGGGGGGGAGGGCAGAGCACGGGAAGGAAGGGAGGTCAGAGCAGGGGAAGGATGAAGGGGAAAGGAGGGGCGTAAAAAAGGAAAGGGGGCTCAGGTAAAAAAGAGAAAAAGAAAAGAAAAAAATTGTGGTTTTAGCCAACCTTGTTGACACTGATCGTGTCCAGGTCTGCAACAACAACTTCCATCTCCATGCCGGAAAGGTCGTAGTCTTCGTAGTCCGCAAGGACGTAGGCTGCTCCGAGTGTGTCCTGCCAGCCATAGCCTGCTACGAGCAATGCATTCTTGCTGTCGTAGAGCTTTATGACTGCTTTTCCAGGCTCGAATCCTTCAGCGCAGTTCTCAGGGTTGCCCATGAGTTCCTGTGCGATGGTATTCACACAAGGTCCTCCAACAACGATGAGGTTTCCTCTGCCGAGGGTCACGTCAGAGTCAAGCACCGCGATTCCTGTTGCGGCCTTGTTGATGACGTATGCGCCACCAGTGCTTGCGCCTGACTTGGTTGCCTTGACGTTTCCTGCAGTGATGAAGACCTGTGCTCCTCTCTGCTGCTTTGGTATATCTATAGTCACGCTGTCAGCCTCGTTGGTTCCTGTCGGGTTGTAGTACTTCCAGAAGGCACCATACGGGTCGAGTGCGTACTTGTAGTCGTTGTTGGTCTGGTCGTTCTTCAGGGCAATGTAGTTGTTGGCAGTCACAGAGAGATCAACGCTGGATAAACCTTGCGTGATGTTTATTCCGTTGACCATGTCTGTGCCGGCCTGAAGTATGCCAGTCGTGGCGTATGGCCCGTTCTCGTCAAAGAGGCGTTGCGGAACAGTCACGTTCAGGTCGAAGTTCACCTTATCGAGGTCTCCATCAACTGTATCAGTCTGGGTTATGTTATTGATTGAAACAAGTGCTCCGCCCCAGGTGGTGATGTTGACTTTGTTTCCATCGCTGACGAGTCCATCCGCGTCGAGGTCGACCGACAGCTTGTAGGCACTGCCATCATCCTCTGAACCGCAGACATACACAGTGTAGGTTGCTCCGCCGACAACAAGGTCGCCGCGGGATCCTGAACAACCATTAACGCCAAACATAAGGTCTGCGCTTGTCGCGTTGTAGGAGACTTCCTTTGATCCGCCTGCAAGGTCTGTCAAGAGTACCTTCTTGCTGCCCGTGTCGACTCCGGTGAACTGGAGGACGTGGGTCATGCCCTGGTCATCGTTCCTGTCGCTCACGATAAAGTAATCGTCTTCTGCGATGCGGTATCCCGTGTAGTTGGTTATGTTGTACTCATAGAACCATAGGTTCTCTGTGTCAGAGCCGATCTGTGCCGTGTCCAGCGAGTCGTCGAGCAATGGTATGTTGTATTCAAGGCCTTCCGTGTTGGTGAACTCAAGGTAGTACGCATCATCACCAGCATTCCTGACAGCAAGTGGCCGGGTCTCGACATCTGTGAGTCCTTCGTACTTGATGTCCCAGGTGGGATTCAACATACCTGCGGGCTCGTAGATGTACTCTCGGATACCGTGGCCAGGAGCGACGTAGACTGCTCCACCGCCTGACTTGTACTTGGCTTTTAGCTGGTAGTAGATGCTGTTTATCACAATCTTGGTGCCGACATTGGATGCCTTTATCTTCACCCGCGCATTCTCGATGTCTTCGCCAGCAACCTCAACGCCTTGGTAATACGTATCGTCGACGTAGTTCGTGTCCTGGAGGACGACCTTGTTTGCTCCAAGGTAGAACTCGACAATGCCTTCCCGCTGGTTGGTGAGGATTGCGCGCACGCCGATCTCAAGTCCGCCAGCAAGGACGTCAGTTTCTCCTTCGTTGAGCTCTTTTGTGATCTCGCCGTTGACAGAGAACTTTGTCGACCCATCGCCTGAGTCCGAGATGAAGATCGCCGTGACCTCGTAGTCAACACCGTCAATGGTGTAGGTCTTGGTCTCTCCTTCGCCAAGGGTGTCTGTGACATCTCCTGCCATGAAGGTCAGGGTCAGGCCGCTGCCTGCTGCTACAGCAGTTGTGGTGACGGTGAAGTCTTGGCCAAAGATGTTCATAGATTCATCTTCAATATCTTCGAGGGTGGCTGATACATTATCTGATTCGAGTCCGTCGGAGAACTCGAGTTGGTACTCGAAGAAGTAGTCTCCGCTAGCGAACTTGAGGAAGTCTCCTGTCACGTCTTCCTTGGTGTCCTCATCATACACGACCTGTCCTGAGTTCTTTCCGACCTGGTTGACATCGGTGAAGTTCAGGCGCAAGTATTGATTGTACTTGGTCGTCTTTCCCCCTGCGGTTATCGTGCCGCCGGTGAGTGCTTTGAGGTCGCCTTCGGTCAGTGTCTTTCGCACATCTCCAAGGAACTGGTTGACTTCGAGGAGGTTTGAGCTCCTTGATATCTCGACATTATCACCAGTTACAGTGGTTGTTCCAGCTGCTCCGCCGGTCGCAACAGGTGTTGCTGCTGCTGCTTGTAGACTTGCTGCGATGTCAATTGCACCGAGCGTGTCCATAGCTGCCGCGTTGGCACCGATGACGATCATAGTATCCAATACACCATCTTTTACAAATGGCTCTGGATAACTGCCGAGATCAGCCATGGCTCCCATGATTGTGGCTCCAACCATGGTAGCTCCGGTACCTAGTGCCACCAATTTTCTTATTGTCTTTTTCACGTTCATGTAAACACCTCCGTGTTTTACGTGTCTTCTTTTCAGGTTAACATCCGTCAGCTTTCATGCAGCCGCAGGGATTGCGGTCGCTTCCTGGCAAGGTTAAGCCATAAGCCGACATAGGAACGATAAAGGTAGTATGCTATTTATAAACTTTTCGTAGCAAGAAATGACGGAAAA
>JBDRSD010000005.1:0-15585 GCA_043825215.1 Nanobdellota archaeon | reverse complement strand
AGCTACCGTCCCGATGACGACGAAAAACCAGCACTCCTTTTTAAATATTCTCTTCGAAACGAATCATATTATCTGAAGGCATCCTCCACCATGGCGGCCGTCGTGAGCTACGCTCACTCGTCGACCCACCCCGGAGGTGCTCAGCAAATCTTCGATTTGCTGGCAATTTGTATTCACTTCGTGAATCCAAATGGACGTCCTCAGAGCCGACCGGCGCCATGGAGGATGCAGGACGTAATACAGAATATCATGCAGATGTCAATGAGAATTCGATCACTCAGACTTCGGAGAAGCAACAGCACCCTTCAAGTCAGAAAAAGCAGACAGGCGGTTAAACAATGACCGCAGTGTTGGGAGAAGCTCATCAACCTTCAAGCGCACCTGCTTTTCAGAATCCCTATCCCTCAATGTCACTGTCTTGTCTTTGAGCGTGTCATAATCGATAGTGATGCAGAACGGGATGCCTTCTTCAGCAGCGCGCAAATACCGCTTGCCAATACTTTGCGTCTCATCAAACTTGACAATATACTCCTCCTTCAAAAGATCTGCGATAACTGTCGCCTGCTCAGGCATATTATCCTTCCGAAACAAGGGAAACACGCCGACCTGCACAGGCGCAATCTCAAGAGGGAGCTTCAACGTAGACTTTCCCTCTTCCTCTTTTTTCTTTTCATAAAAGAGATCAAGCAGGGCAAAAACCGGCCTGTCCGTGCCAAACGCGATCTCAAGCACATGGGGCTTGACCTTTCCTGTCTCCAGGGAAATCTCAAGCTTCTTCTTTGAAAACTTCTCATGCTGGGACAGGTCATAATCAGTCCTGTCATGCACACCGCAGACTTCAGTCCAGCCAAACGAGTTCAGGTTGATCTCCACATCCCACGCATCATCAGCATAGAACGCTTTTTCATCATCCCTGTGCTGGCGAAGCCTTATCCTTTCCACAGGAATGCCAAAACTAACAAAAAGATTATACGCAAAATCAAGCGTCCACCCGCAGGCCTTACTCTTGATTAAACCAGTTGCAAGCGCATCCTTTAGCGAAAGCATCTCGACCTTCTCAGTTTTTTTATGTAAAAGCGGCAAGACATTATCAGAGATCACATCAAACTTGTAATAGGACTTCTTGTCATCAGGATGTATGAATAGTTGACCTTCTGCTTGCGTAAACTCGCGCACGCGGAGAAGATACTGGCGCGGGCTGATCTCATTCCTGAATGCCTTTCCGATCTGGAAGACACCAAAGGGAAGCTTATTCCTGAAAAAATCAGCATAACGAAGGAATGGAAGATATGTTGTGGTCGCCGTCTCCGGGCGCATGAACGCCTCTGTACCTATGCCAATCGTCGTCTTCATCATCAGATCATGCTTTGTGACCTCCTCCTTGAACGGGGATTGGCACTGCGGGCAGACAAGACCTTTTTCCTTGACCACTGTAAGAATATTCTCAGGTCTCAGGGATTCCTTCAATTCCGGAAACTGCTCACCAATGAACTCATCAGCACGCACCTTCACCTCACACTTTGAACAAGAAAGGACAGGATCAGAAAAACCAGCAAGATGACCAGACGCCTCCCAGACAGGACGCGGCATGACAATGGGACACTCCACCTCAAAGAAATCGCTCTTTACAAAACGATCACGGATGACATTCTCGACCTTGTTCTTCAGAAGCTTGCCCAGCGGGCCGTACGTATAAAAACCAGATAAGCCACCATAAATCTCAGGTTCAGGACCCCAGATGAACCCCTTCTGGCTTGAAAAGGCAATCACAGTCTTCAAGTACTCATTGTCCATAAAAAGCTTGAAGTCGGGTTTGCTTTATATAGTTTTTGCGGGATTAGTACACCACTCTTGAAAACAATCTTTATAAAGAAGTACCACTTAGCAAATATCCAATGGAACTCTACGATTTTCCAGGCACAAGGGACAAGACCCTGAAAAGGGAAGCGAAGAACGTATTTAAGGCAGCATTTACACCGATCCTTCCCGCACTGACTGAGCTCGTGAGGAAAAAGGTCTCTCAAGCCCATCCCGGAGGCAGCATCCAGGGCCTCATCGAGTTTGAGCTCTATGATTCCTTCAATGAGACATTAGATCACGTCGTGCGCACTCTTTTTATTATCAGTATCAAGCACCTCGAACCAGGCTTTCAATATCCCATCTCCCAATTCAGCACAAAACGCACCTTCTGGCAGCGAGTACGAGGTCATCATCCTGAAGAGCTTATTTTCATAAGGCCCATCATCGATGAGAATAAGAGAAAGATCAGGCTCATGACCCTGATCGACAGGCCAATCCCGAAAACACGTGAACGACAAGAGGATATCACAAAGGACGAGGTCATAGCACTCATCATCCAACATATGAAACTCAATACACTGAAGAACGCATTTGGCATGGATATAGAATGGGATTTCACAGGCCACATGCTTAAATAATCATTTCGCAAGCGCTTCCATCTCCTCCTTATCCAAGCGGAAGAAAGAAGCAATATCCTTAGCCATCACCTTGTTCTTTGCCATCTGGCGCATGAAAGCAAGATCCTCCCGAAATATGCGCTTGGCAGAGGCATGCAGCTTGCCTTTCATCTTCTTAGCAAGCGCGCGCTTCTTTGCAAGCTTCTGGTTATAGATCCAAATCTTTAAAATCCTCGAGCTTCGGGTGTACTCGTGCATCTCAGGATACTTCTCCTCCTTTGCCAAAGACACCCCTGCAGAGAGAAGCGCATAGCAATACACCATAAAACGATAATACTGCCACCTTCTGATCCTTCCCCGAAAGACATCAGCTTCAGCAACTCTCATAAAACCCCTTGCCCTATCAGCAGGCTTCGTGTACTCAAGCGGAAGGTTCTCCTCCATCCACAAAAAGAGCTCATCCAAGTCCTCATCCAGATTATCAAAAGACGACAAAGAGACCTTCGGATCCTTTGTCTTAAACACCTTCAGGAGCGCCTGGCCGATCAGCTCTTTCCTCTCCCGAAGCCCGAGGGCAGACACATCCTCACGCGTGATCCTTTCCAGGCCGGAAAGACTCTGCAGGTCATTTATCGCAGCACGCACATCCCCTTCAGAAATCCTCGCAAGATGCCTCAATGCATCATCCTCAATATGCACGTGCTCTCTTTTCACAATCTCCTGCAGAAGAGCAACCATATCAGAAAAACCAAGAGGAACATACTTCACCACAACACTCTTCTTTCTAATAGTCTTGAATTTCTGGTCAGACACATCATTTGCCGTGATCACGATTGGAAAAATGGACTCGTCAATGATCTTCGCAATCACCTGCACACCACCCCGATCCTCCCTGCCCGCAACACCATCCACCTCATCGATAAGAATGATCTTTCCCCTGCCGAACAAGGAATGCTGACGAATGGCAGCGCCTGCGACAGACTCAATCGCATCCGCATTCCGAAAGTCTGAGGCATTCAATTCAATCACATCAAAACTATGCTCTTTCGCATACATATGCACAGAAGACGACTTCCCAGACCCTGTCGGGCCGACAAGAAGGACTGCCTTACCCCGCTTGAACTTTCCCATCGCTCGAGAAAGCTCTTTAATGTGCTCGCCATAAAAACCATCCAATGATTCTGGCGTATATTTATCTACCCAAGGAAGAGCCATACCAGAAGAAGAACACTATTCCCTTATAAAAATATTGGCTTACCATAACCCACTTCAGCTGCAAGCTTGATGAACTGCACACGCCGCTGCGTAACCTCCCACATATACCCTCTGCGCGGACTCAAGCCATACTGAGAATCCTCTGCAAGCGCCCTTGCCAATGGCTCCATCTGCCGGTATGCCAGGGCGACCTCTTCCAGGCAGGCGTGTACACCGCTGCCCAGCCATTTATGCCTAATCGCGGCAGAAAGGCTCAGATCAAAAGCCTGCTTGCTTTCCGAATAGGCCTTGCGCACATTATGCTCAATTCCTGTCGTGGTCATATCGTACATGGAAACAAGCAGAATCATCTCACTCATATTTAAATATTTCGGAAACTTACCGACGAGAAAAGAAAAGATGGCAGGATTGCCCCCTCACGGACTTTTCTTCAATAGCCACACGGCAAGCACAAACACGACACAAAAGATGATGGTTATTATCCACACAGTCTTCTTTATTTTAGGATCTTTGAAATTCATGCTATCACCTAACCCACTCCAGAACAATCGCCATTTAAAAAGTTTTTGAAAACATAAAAGAAAATACGGCCGCCCGTACTGTCGAAGCCTGCGGCTTCTCGGTAATTTGAGCAAAGCTCAAATGATTCGAACCGAGCATGATCAAAGCAAAGATTCTCACGATACGTTTCGAGTTTCCGTGTTTAGTCATGAAACATAAGAAAAAGAACATACGGCCGCCCGGATTCGAACCGGGGATCTTCGGTGAGTGAGACCAACGTCATCTGTGGTGCTGTCCTTTGCATAGCCACTAGACCACGGCCGTATAAATACATAAGAATAATTGTCCGTTTATAATATTTTCGCGGATAGAATCACTCGTATCTCAACGCACAGTCGACTAACGTCTCTTTACTTTGCGTTACTCATAACGCAAAGCATCTACAGGCTTCAACTTCGATGCCTGGTAAGCAGGGATGATTCCTGCGGCAATACCCACGATGACCGAGACTGCAAGAGCCAAAAGGATCGAATGGAACGACACGAACGTTCCCCCACGGCTAAATGGAATGGTACCGCCCATGATTGCAGGCAAGAAACCTGACAAGATAATTCCAAAGATTGCACCAATAATACCACCCACAAGACCAATAAATGCCGCATTGAACAGGAAGATTCTCAGGATATCAAAGTTCCTTGCCCCAATCGCCTTCATGATACCGATCTCCTTTGTCCGCTCAAGAACTGAAGTAAACATCGTATTAGCTATACCCACAGCGCCAACAATAAGAGACACCGCAGCAATTGCTAGAAGGAAAGCATTCATAGAACTCAAAGTCTGCGCACGCGTCTCCTGAAACGCCTTATTGGATGATACACTGAAATCCTGCGTGGCATTCGTGACATGGCGCGACATGCGCATCCTCTCCTCAATAGCCACAATAGATGCGTCAAGCTCATCCTCATTTCTCACCTTGACAATGATCGAGTCATACTGGTCCTTTTCCTTGTTCGGTATCACCTGGAAGGCCAGGGTAATAGGCATATAGATGTTCGTACTTGTATCATCAAGCACACCAACAACGCGATACAAAGAACCTTCAACAGCAAGCATCTTATTAATGCCAAGAGGCTGATCAAAATAATTCGATGCGAGCCTACCGCCAACAACAATCACATTCTGATCAGTAGCATCCAAAAACCTGCCCTCAGCAACCTTTAAGGTCGTGATCTGGGCCCAGACACTCGGATCAACCCCGTTCAGATTGACCTTTCCTGACTTTCCTAAATAGGATATATTGACACTTCCCCGAATTTCCGTCTCCACAAGACCCACCTCAGGAATCCCTTTCAGAATCTGCACATCACTCCTGCCAAGGATGATTGATTTTGAAGTCGCCTGTCCTGAACCGCCACCGCCAAAATCACCGTGTCCAAAGAAACCACCACCACGAGACGCTCCGGCTGTGATCGTCAAGAGATCCCCCCCTAAGGTACTCAACTGGGAATTTACCTGCGCCTGCAAGCCTGCACCAATAGACGTTATCGCGATGACCGCGGCAACTCCTATTACTATGCCAATAATAGTCAGCCAACTTCTCAGCTTACTGTGGAGCACCATATCAAATGCGTGCTTTAAGCACTTGGACAGTCTCATAATTTCACTTCTTCTTTGCTTTCCCATCCTCTGCAAGCAACTTTTTCCTGCGATACCATTGGTACCCGACAAAACCGAGGACGAGCACTGCAAACACGATGAAATACCATTTATACCTGGAAAAGATATTCTGCTGCTGCACAGCACCTCTTCCTGTAAACCCCTGCCCTCCTGCAAACGCACTCTGCGTGCCTGCAGTCTGGCCCGCAGTTTGCACGGGTACTTGTTTCGTTATCACCTGACGGACACCCATCGTATCCGTATAGGCAATCTGCATCTGGACTTCATTTCCAGGGTTTGTCATCGGCGTCAGATTTTCACTCATATTCCTATTTCTCTGAAAACCAGACATATTCGAAGCACTGCCTGATAGGGCAAAACTTGCCACAGTATAATCTCCCTTGTTCAAATTCCCGATGATGACTGCATTTGATCCAGATACAGACCAACCCCGCTGGGCAGGAACCGAGACAGAGACAGAATACGCAGGGTTGCTGCCGATGTTTGCGACAGTGAACGACATCTGACCACTCGAACTTTGAGTGAACGCCACATCAAAATCAGTCTCTCCACCAACATAGATCCCTGCAATCGTCGAAATGGTCTTTGTGCCATTCGTCAAGGGATCATCATAACTCAAATACAGATCAAGCTTGTACAACCCCGGATTCGCATTGGTGTCCGCAATCACCCGATATTCAAGAGCCGCACTCTCACCCACATCAATATACTTGACATACTTCGTATTATCACTTCCCACAGGAAGAATAATATCATCACTATTCTCCCAATAGAACTTAAGATCTCGTAAAGGGGCATTACCCACATTATTGATGGTAAACTGCAAACTGTCCTCCCTTCCTGGAACAAGCGCAGTCCTATCAATATGAATGACCTCAGCATTATCCCTATTCTGGATAGCCACAGGAATTGTCGCCTGCGTCACTGCACCAGATCCTTCTTCATAATATTTCAATTTGAGCTGATAGGTTCCTGCAATCGTATCCCGATTCACCCGCACCTTCATCTTCATAATTTTCAGGTTTTCAGAATACACTCCTGCAGTCCCTTGAATCGTTCCCAACTTCTGAACCACCGGCTCTCCTTGCAATACCTCAAAGGGATAAGAAGGAACAAACTCAACATCCAGGTTGTTTATCGGAACATCACCAACATTCTCAATACCAATCCTAAGTTCCACCGTATCTCCTGCGAGCGCAGGATCAGGATCCTGATTCACCAAACTCACTGAGATCGAAGGCGAAAGCCCCGATACAGTATGAACCAGTATTGCACTTACAATTAACAACACAACAAGTAATAGTGACCATTTTATATTTCTCATTTTTTCACCTCGTGATTCTCCACGACTTTCAGAATTTTACCATCCATAAGTTCTATGGTTGTATGAGCATATTTTGCGAGATGCATATCGTGCGTGACAAGGATTATCGTCTTTCCCTCTTCCTTCCAGAGCCGATGCAACAGTTCTAGGACATCTCGCCCAGTCACGCTATCCAGAGCACCCGTCGGCTCATCCGCAAGGATGATCTCAGGATTTGCGACAAGGCTTCGAGCAATTGAGACCCGCTGCTGCTGACCACCTGAAAGCTGTGTCGGACGATGATGCATCTTATCACCCAAACCAACAAGATTAAGTATCTCCTTTGTACGCCTCACTGCACTCTTTTCATCATATTCCAAAAATTCCAACGGAAGAAGGACATTCTCAAACGCGGTCATCGAGGGGATAAGATTGTATTGCTGGAAAATGAATCCAATAGTCTCACCCCGAAACGCGGCAAGATCTGACTCTGGAAGCTTACTGATGTCTTTTGATTTCAAAAAAACAGTGCCTTTGGTGGGCAAGTCAAGGCAGCCTATAAGGTTCATCATCGTCGATTTTCCGCTCCCTGACGCGCCAATGATCGCGACAAAATCCCCCTTCTTGATCTCCACAGTAACACCGCGAAGGGCGGGAACCTTCACCTCACCCATCTCATAGACTTTCCAGACGTTCTCTAGATGAAGAATGGGCTGAGTTCGCATATTTCCTCAGTAAAGTATCATTGAGTTTTTAAAAGCAATGGATTCCACATCCATAAAGAAAAGGAAAAAAAATTATTGCTCTGCAAGAGGCTCAATCAGCAGACCCCTTATCTGCGAATGGGCATCCGCCTTTACCGAAACCATGACCACGACCGAACCCTTGTCCAAAGCCGTTTTCTTTGCCAAAGCCCATACCACGACCAAAGCCGCCTAAACCAAGCTCATCAGCAAGTGTTCTTGCAGTCTCGACGTCACCTGACTCCATTGCCTTATGCATTTCTACAAAGGTTACGAAGTTGTCAGCAGTGATGACCTCTGCCATTCGGGAAGCGCGGGGGGTATTTGCCATTGCTTCCTTCCAGGCAGTATAGTCACCTGCATCCATCGTAGCCTGGATCTTATCCTGCGACTCCTGCATGGCGTGGTATTTGTCTTTCATCTGATTGAACTGGTCTTCAGTTGGCATACGCTTCTTGAACGTTGCTTCCTGCGCAGAAACATATGCATTATAATCGCCTGCTTCGATCGCCGCCTTCACAGCAGGATCCTGGCCGTGTCCGAAACCACCGAACGCGAAGACTCCTGCAGCAATCAAGCCAAATGCCAATAGTGCACCAATCCCAACAATAGGTATTTTATTCATATCCATCACCTCCAATAACGGATTTTAACCAATAGATCATGCGATGATATATAAAGGAAACGAAGGGAAGATATACACTTCACGTCCACTTTTTATATATATTTAAAAAGATCCTCGCATTCTGGTGATTACTATGCCGCCCCCAATGTTCAGCCCCTTCACATTCACAACAGAACTCGTCTTCACCATCATCGCCGTCATCTTCTGCGCCCTCATCTATTTCAAGACCAAAGACATCTACGACCTGACTAAATACAAAGGCATCAAATACTTCAGAAACGCCTTTCTCTATTTCGGCCTCTCCTACATCATCCGATTCCTCTTCAGTCTCTTCATGCTCTCCATGATCGCATTCGACGTCTTCATCCCACGCTACCGCATAATGCCCTTCTTCATCCTCATCCTCGGCTACTTTAGCACTGCAGGAATCCTCTACCTCGTCTTTAGCTCCCTCTGGAAAAAAATTAAAGCTCCACTCATCGCAATCTTTATCCATGGCACGGCAATCATCCTCTCCCTTGCATCTTTTTTTACTAGGTCCCACATCATCCTCATCTATCTGCAAACAGCACTCCTCGTTTTTGCTGTTGTCCTCAGCATCCTCACCCACAAGGCAAAACGCATCTCAGGAGTGCGCATCCTCTACTTTCTCATATTCGCACTCTGGCTCATCAACCTCTGGATCCTAGACCGAGGACGGGTGTTTTCGTTCGAAATCAAGATCAGTTTCCAATTCATATCCCTCGTCGTCTTCTTCACCATCTACCATAAAATCACCAAGTGGGTAACATGAAGAAACGAGACAGGCTTGCCGTCATCTACGACATCCTCAAGATCATCAGGGAATACCACAACTCGATAAAACCCACACCACTACTGCGCTACTCAAATCTTTCATCGGCAAGCTTTTCCGAATACTATGCAGAAATGATCTCGAAAGGATTTGTCCAGGAAATACTTGACAAAAAAGGAAGGAAATTCATCTCCCTTACGGACAAGGGTTTTCGCTACCTGGAGAAGTACGCACTCATACTCGGCTTCATTGACGAGTTCGAACTATAATGTCGACCTGTTTGCGATAATCCACATCGCAACAACAAACAGGACAACAACGATAATCGTGAACGTCCATGCTGCTTTTCTTATTGCATGATCTTTAAGGTTCATACAAGAATCCCAACTCAGAAGTTTATAAATCTTACGAAAAACGCTTCCTATTCAGCACAAAATCCAAACCCACATAGATAACCAATGCGAGAAGAGCGCCAATGAGAAACCACGGCCATGCCATCTCAAGAAGACCTGGCTGAACGACTGACGATACTCCTGCCTCAGCAGCATCTGCAGCCATAAGACGAGGAGCTGCTTCAAGAGCCTTATCCACTGCAATCGAAGACTGCACAACCGACCTTTGAGAAGCAGCATAAAGAAGAGCAGCCCCAACAAAAGAGACCAAGACTGCAGGAACAAGCGCAGTCAGCTTTGCCTTCAACGACAAGACCCTTTTTTGGACAGGAGCAATGACGACAAGCTTATTGGCGAGAGAATAATGGTTCACGACCTTTCCCTTCTGGCTATAATGATACTCGTCTGCAACGACCATATGTGCATCTGCAAGAAGCTTAAGATTATAATGGACAGTTGAAAGCGGAATCCGAAGATCCTTGGCAATAGCTGACTCTGTCGCCTTCTTCACTGAAAGAAAATCCAGGATCTTCTTCGAGGTCTTATTCGAGAGGACCTGAGAGAGCTTCTTTGCATCTGCCTCGTTCAGGTTCACGACCACATAGGATTCTTTCATGGCCATCAAAAACGAGGATTGGTTTAAAAATGTTGTTTCAGGCGCAAGGTTTTTAAAAGAGAACATCTCACAACTCATGATGATCGAGATTAATCATGGCTACATCGGCCAGTTTGAAAAACTTGAGACAAGAAACACCACAACCGGAGAATCCATGGTGATCCTTCCCTCCTGCGGGGCAAACATAACTGAACTCACCCTTGTCAAGCGCAACGAGGCACAAAGTATCATCCACGGCGAGACAAATCCGCAGGCACTCATCGACGCCAGATCCTTCAAATCAGCACAGATGTTTCCCTTCCCAAACAGGGTGAATGCCGGCAAATGGGCATGGAAGGACAAGGAACTCAAACTTCCTATCAACTTTCCCAAGGAAGGACACGCCATCCACGGGCTTGTCTTTAACAAACCATTCACATACAAGCAAGACGGCGACAGCATTATCTTCACCCACCAATCCTCTGGAGAAACCCCTGGCTACCCCTTCAGCTACACGCTCACACTCACCTACCTCTTGCAAAACGGGCTTACCATCACGACAACTGTCAAGAACACTGGAAAAGAAGATCTACCATTCGGCTGCGGATGGCACCCCTACCTCATGCTCGCCATGCGCGTGAACCTGCTCAACCTCAAAATGCCACAAGTCCTCCAGATCCTTGTCGACGATCGCATGATCCCTACAGGAGAGAAGATTCCCTATGACAAGTTCAGGAGCCAGACAAGGATGGGCGATACCTCTCTTGATACTGGCTTTCAAATAATCGGAAAAGGACGCCAGGAAGTACGGGTCTCCGACGAGAACACGACGATTGTCTCCTGGCAGGACGCAGACAAATTCCCCTACGTGCAGGTCTATACGCCAAAGCACAGGGATTCCATTGCAATCGAACCTATGAGCTGCGTGACAAACGCCCTTAACAGCAAGGAAGGACTGACCATCCTAAAACCAGGAAAGGAATGGAACGGGCAGTACGGACTGCAGATCCAATAATCATTCTTTTGCCATCTTCCACAGGATTCTAGGATTATTTCATAGTACATGTTGCTAAATCCACTTCATTTGGCATTAAAATTCCTAAATTACTGGAAAACTGATGCTAAATAGAAACTTTTTTAAATAAGAAATACGTACGTATGTTATGGTAACCAAGTTTGACATATTTGCAGAGCTGTATGAAAAAGGAGGGCCTTGTAAAATTATCGAAATAGTTAAGATCCTCAACCAGAACAAAAAAAAATATGACAAGATCAGAAAGACCCTGGACACACTTGCCAAGATGAAACTTGTTGTCAAGACAGCGCATGGTTACGAAAGAAAGATGACGGCTGAAAGCAGACAACTTTTTCACATGCTCAGATACTGCATAAAGAACGGAGTCAATTATAATGATCTCCTTGACGAGACCGTTGCCAAATATCTCAGCAAAGCCTTCCTGAAAAAAACCTTTACTGTGAAAGATATCGGCCTTCATCCACGGACATTTTCAAAGATTTCTCGCATGCTTGAAAAAAACGGTTTTCTTATCGTATTGTCAAGAAAGCCATTCAGGGCAGTTGTCCCTTACAACTCTTTCCTAGGCGAACTGGTGGTTTATTATGGGTATAGAGCACTTGCCGTAAGAAAAGACAAGAACGAGTATTTCAAGGAAATCAAGAAGGAACTTGCAAAGTTCAATGGCTTAAAAGAGAAAAATACGAGGAAATACCAAAGCATTCTTGGAGAGGTCCAAATCAAATTCATTCATCACAGCCTAAGCATCGAGGGAAATCCCATAACCCTTGCCCAGACAATCAAACTTCTCGAACACAAAATTGTTCCCGAAAATCTCAGCCTTGAATCCATTCAGGAAGTCCAGAATTACCAAGAAGCCTTCCTTCAGATGCTTCAAAATGTGAGAGATGACCAACCCTTGACAAAGGCAACCCTACTCAATTATCATTTCATCTCATTACAGCATAAACTCAATTGGGCAGGAAGGATCAGGGATAGACCTGTTTTCATACGGGGAAATGAAGATTTTAAGGTCGCAAAGCCGGAAGAAATTGATTCCCTGCTCGACAAGCTTGTTGCAAAATACAATGATTTCCTCAAGAACAAGAGACCATCCTTGAAAGAAGTGCTGAAGTTCTCCGCTTATATCCACAATGAATTCCAGCACATCCATCCCTTCTTCGACGGAAACAGCAGGACAACAAGGCTTATCACATTCCATTTCCTGCAGATGAATGGCATCCCTGTCTTTGACATCCCATTGGGAATGCTTGAAAAATATGTCCTATCGACAAAAGGGGCAAAGAAAAGATCTGACGAAGAACTTACCCAGGCATTGCAAGAGATAATCCTCTATAATTTAAAAACAATAAATGAGAAGATCTCCTAAGAAAAAACCTTCACCATCGGAAATTCCAACCAGCCAACATGATTGCAACTCATGCCTTTGCCATCTTCCACAGGAACTCAAAGTACTTCCTGTAGCTGTCTGCGACCTTTGCATCATGGATGAGGAAAGAGTATGCATTCTCTGAGAAGACATTGATTGCGACATGATCTTTGACAATGACTGTCTCCTGGAAGGAAGCGAACTCTGCACCAAGATATTTGATCCTTGTCAGAGGATTCTTTTCTATATCCCTGGCTATTGATCTTACGCTTTCATCAAAAATTTGTCTGGAGGCAAGCTTGTTCTCCACTCTTCGTTTGTGCAGATTATTCCACCAGGAGATACCCATGAACTTCGCACACTCCTCTCCTCCTCCGAAGGTGTTGTATTCCCCTTTGAGTTCAATCATCGTAAAATACGATTCCTGAATACCGCGACGACCTTTAAAGACAGTTGCTGCTTCTGGAGCCTTTGCGAAGAGCTGCTTCTCTTTGAGTTTTGGAAGAATCTCCTGGAACCTGCGTTTCTTCTCATCAATGTATGTGTTGAAGTATGCAGGATCGGTTGCCTGGTAGATCTTTCTTTTTCCTTCAAGGACATAGTGCACGAGGCCTTTTTCGATGAGGGAATGAATGGCCCTATGTACGACTGAGTTCTGCAGGCCTGACTTTTCGAGAAGAGGACCTGCGGTTGTGCTGCCAAGTTCGAGAAGGGAGAGATAGGTCTTGATCTCTGAGGCAGTAAGACCTAGGTCTTCGAGGATATCGACGTCCATAAACGGTTATTTGTTCTCTTCTTTTAAAATCTTGTTATTATAGTCTCAAAAGGGAGGATAAACATAGATATATTGTTAATACTATTAAGTAGTAAAATAAACCGTAAAAGAGGTAAATGGAAATGACAAGCCCCTATCGAATCACACAAACCGCATTTGAGGCATCAGGAGGGCACATCCTCCTTGAGACCACCGTCTCTGCACCACAGATCATGACCTGGAGCGCAAATGATGCACCAGGGCTCAATAAAATGCACAACGAAGCGTTAGAAGAAACAATCAGGAAGACAGCACCGCAACGCGCAGACGCATACTTCCTGGGTGAAGGAACCTCAGGAGAACGAAGATTGTTTGGAATTGGAGCAGTAATAACCGACGTGACATATCCAGTAACACATGTGATGTTACAGGAATATCTCGGATAAAAAAGGGTGAAACAAAATGACAATCGCAACCAAAGCAAGAGAATACATGAAAGACATAACAGAACACATCAAAGACCACCTATCTCCTCCACTTATGAGATACCACTATGAGATCATGCTAGAATCCCCAACAGCAGACCCTTACAGTCTAATGGACAGCCGGCTTGAGAAAATCGCACTTGAGTCCTCAGCAAGAGAGCCGATAGAATGGTTACTGTCCGGCGATCCACATGGAAAACGGCCGCTTGCAGAAAGCAGAAGAGAATTCCAGCTACCAGACAGCACGCTTGCCATCAACGAAAGAATATATGCGGGGTATGATCTTATGCAAGACTTCTCCCGTTATAGTACGACAGTAACATTCATTACCAGGAAAAGACCTGACCAGATGACCAGATTGCTTGATAACATCTTCAAAGGGAGAGATGTAGGTTATCGTCTTGTGGTGCAACATAGAATGGATTGACACTGCAATTCCCAATGCATAATAAACAATGCCAAGGAATATAGTGCATAAACATTTATAAAAAAACTATGAGTACACTAACGCATGCTCATCGGAATCGTGGGGAAACCATCTTGCGGGAAATCAACCTTCTTCAAGGCAGCAACACTTGCAGAAGTGGACATCGCAAACTATCCGTTCACTACAATTAAACCCAACCATGCTGTGGGCTATGTGAAGATCCCCTGTGCTGAGACTTTCTTCAAGGTGAAGTGCAACCCACGAGTCGGGTACTGCACGAATGGGATACGGTTTGTGCCAATCGACCTCCTTGATGTTGCTGGTTTGATTCCTGGCGCACACAAAGGTGAAGGACTGGGCTTAAGTTTCATGAATGACCTGAACCAGGCAGACATGCTCGTGCACGTCATCGACATCTCAGGAAGCATCAATGCCAAGGGAGAACCAGTCGAACCCTTATCTTATGATCCGCTCAATGATGTGGAATTCCTGGAGAACGAGCTTGACTACTGGTACCTCGACATCCTCAAAAAGGGATGGGAGAAACTCGCACGACAGATACAACAGGAGAAATCAGACCCTGCACGAGTCCTTGCAAAACAACTGTCAGGCCTCGGACCAGACGAAGCCATGCTCAAAGAAGAGATCATCCAGCTGAAACTGCCGCCAAACAATACGACACTCTGGACAGAAGAGCAACTGCTCGAACTTGCCCGTAGCCTTCGCAAGCGGACAAAACCCCTGATCATCGCAGCCAACAAGGCAGACATCCCTGGCGCAGAGAACAATGTCAAACGCCTCCAGGAAAAATATCCAAACTACAAAGTCATTCCCTGCAGTGCAGAAGGAGAACTTGCCCTTCGGGAGGCTGCAAAACATGACCTCATCTCATACATGCCCGGAGAAAAGAAGTTTACTATCACAAAACCAGAAGTTCTCAACGAAAAGCAGACAAAAGCGCTTGACTTCATCAAGACTGGCATCCTTGAGAAGTACGGGACAACAGGAGTGCAGGATGTACTAAATGCAGCCGTCTTTGAGGTGCTGCACATGATTGCCATCTTTCCAGGAGGCATTAATAAATTAACTGACCAATATGGAAACGTCCTTCCCGACTGCTTCCTCATCAAAGACGGATCGAGCGCGCTCGACTTCGCCTACAAGATCCACACCGACCTCGGGCAGAAATTCATCCGAGCGATCGATGTGAAACGAAAGCTTACTGTCGGACGAGACCACAAGCTCAAGAACTA
>JBDRSD010000004.1:0-5354 GCA_043825215.1 Nanobdellota archaeon | reverse complement strand
CACAGACAACGTCCTAGAAATCTATGAGAAAAAAATCACACCATACGGAAATGGCGCCAAAGTAGACGCACAAAAAAAACACATCGGACGCCGAGCATACATCATAATACTAAAGGACTAACACAATTCTGTCCCACAGCCAGGGATGACCACTAAATATATAAAGAAGAAGAAAGGAGAAAGATGATATGGATAAACGAGCTGGAAGAAAAGCCCGAGAAAAAAAATCGACAATACATTCCAAAGGACAAGCAGCATTAGAATTCATAACCACGCACCCTTCCGCGCATCATCGAACGAGTTCGATGGGGTTTGCACGAAGTGCAAACAGTGCACGCCGGAAACGAGGGAGGGCACTCGGACAAGCCTCGACCCTCCGCACTGCATCTCACGAGACCGCACAACTGAGTCCCATGTATTCCAATAGAAAAGCCCAAGCAGCACTCGAATTTATTACCACGTACGGCTGGGCATTTGTCATCATCCTCACAGCGATTGCCGCTCTCTCCTACTTCGGCGTCTTAAGACCCCCGATCGCAGACCGGTGCATCATCGGGCCCGAATTCGTCTGCCAGGATTACCAGCTACTCAGTATCGACAAGGCAGAAGCACAATTCATCCTTGCAAACAGCAAGGACTTCAACATGCAGATCTGGAATGTCAACTGCACCTTTCCGAACCAGCAATTCAACGACGATACCAGCTACGAAGTATACAAATTAGACGACACTCCACAAGCCAACAACTGGGAACCAGGAGAAAGGCGACGCGTAACCTGCAACCTCCCCGATGGAGAATTCGGTGGATTCCTCAAAGGAGACAAGGCAAAGCTTCGATTCACCATCACGTACACAAACCAAGACATCGACGGATTCAATCACACCATCGATGGAGAGATCGTCACAGAAGTCCAATCATGAAAAAAGAGGTGTTCTACCCCATGCGAAGGACGGGGCAGGCTGCATTTGAATTTTTAGTCACGTACGGCTGGGCATTCATCATCGTGCTTGTCGTCCTTGGTATCCTTGCCTACTTTGGCGTCTTCTCAGCATCCCAATTCACACCAGAACGCTGCGACTTCGGACCACAACTCGAATGCATAGACTTCATCGTGAACTCGCAAGGATACATCCTCCTCAAATTCCAGAATAGCTTCGGCGACTCCATAAATATTACCGGCGCGCAGAGCTATGACTTTGCCATAGACTCTGCCAGATCAAACACGTCAATGCGCTTAGGTAACGGCCGCGTCGAGACTGTCCGGATAAAGGCGATGGAAGGTTTTGCACCAAAGGAGAAGATCCCGCTCAACATCAGGATATTCTTCCGCAGGGACTTTCCCAGCTCACCCATCCACAATATCACCGGAACCATCATGCGACGCGTCTGCGCAGGTACATACGATCAAGCGACAGAGCGGATCAACTGCTAACATTTAAATAGCAATACACGCACAAATAAAAAAAAAGAGGGGAGAACATCAGAAAACACAGAGTCAAAAAAGGACTGGCAGAGAATAAGAAAGGCCAGGCAGCAGTCGAGTACCTGGCAACGTACGGCTGGATGCTCCTCGTCATCCTTGTGACGATCGGGCTCATCCTGTACTTTGATGTGCTCAACCCGATCAAGTTCGTGCCAGAACAGTGCGAATTCGGGGAACAGATCAAATGCGTGGACATGTATCTCAACGAAACAACGTTCCTCATCAAATTCCAGAACAACTTCCCCAAGGCCATCAACATCACAGATGCCGAAAGCCGGGAATATCCAAATATCTATTGCGATGAGCTCACCATTCAGCCAAGCGAGACAGGCACATTCGGATGCAACATCACAGACGCAATCCTCGTCAGGGGAGAGAAGAAGCAGATCAGCCTCAAGCTGCAGTTCCAACGCTTTGCCCAAGGATCCCTTCCGCCCATCCACGAGCTTCGCGGCGTGTTCGTGACGGCAATCGAATAGTGAAGGACATTAATAAATTATAAATTGTGTCCTTCACTAAAGAGTGAACGACCTATAAATTTTATAAGTTACTTGTGTCGTTAACTCGAATAGCGAAAAATATTTAAACCACCATAGATTCATGCATAATTGTGGAAATTCTATGATGAGAAACTATCATTTCCTACTATTAAAAAAAATTTTCAAAAATAGGTGATTTCATGGAAGGACAGCTCAAGACAGGCACAACGACAGTCGGCATCGTCTGCAAAGACGCAGTCATCCTCGCGGCAGACAAGCGCGCGACAGCAGGAAACTTTATCGCAGACAAGAAAGTCGACAAGGTCATAAAAATCAACGACTTCATGGCGCTCACGACAGCAGGGTCAGTCTCTGACCTGCAGCTCCTCGTCAAGTACCTAAAGGCAGAACTGAAGCTCAAGGAGATCAGGACAGGCCGGATGAACACGGTCAAGGAAGCCGCAAACCTGCTCTCAGGCATGGTCTACAACAACATCCGCCAGTATTCCATGATACCCGGCGTCACCCACTTCCTCTTCTCAGGACATGACAGGGACAACCACCTCTACGACCTCTACCCAGACGGCTCACTCACATTGATTGACGATTTTGTCAGCAGCGGAAGCGGAAGCGTCATGGCATACGGCGTACTTGAGACCATGTGGAAAAAAGACATGACAGACCAGGAAGGAATAACCCTCGCACTCAAATGCATCAACGCCGCAATCCAGCGCGACAGCGCCTCAGGAAACGGCATCGACATATTCATCATCAACAAGAACGGAGCAAAAAAAATCGAGACAAGAATAATCGATACAAGAATCGAATAAATACCATACTAGAAATAAAACAATTCATTTCTTTGGAGGAAAAAAATTGACAGCAGAAATCATAAATGAAATACTCAAAGACATTCCACCCGGAAAAGTGGACGATATCAGCTTCGAAGGGGCAAACATCGTCCTCTACACAAAAAACAAGGCCTTCTTCGCAAACGACAACGGCATCATCAGAGAAACAGTCAACAAGATCAAGAAAAGAATAGAGCTTCGGCCTGATCCATCCATCTGCATGGAACAGGAAAAGGCAGAGAAACTCATCAGGAAGACCATCGGAGAAGAGGCAGGCATCTCCCAGATCATCTTCGACCCCGAGCGAAGCCTCGTCAATATCGAGGCAGAAAAGCCAGGACTTGCCATCGGAAAGCAGGGAGAACTCTTAAACACGATCAAGCAAAAGACCCACTGGGTCCCACTCATCAAAAGGACACCCGCCATACGCTCACAGCTCATCGAGAACATCAGGTCAGTTCTCTACCAGAACTCAGAATACCGCAGAAAATTCCTGCATAAGACAGGAGAGAGAATCTACAACGGATGGCTCCGGCAGAAAAAAGAGGAATGGATCAGGATCAGCTACCTCGGGTCAGGACGCCAGGTCGGACGAAGCTGCCTCTTTCTCCAGACCCCGGAATCCAGGATACTCCTCGACTGCGGAATCGACGTGACCAGCGACGACGAACCCTACCCCTACCTTGAGGCGCCAGAATTCAACATCAAGGAACTTGACGCCGTCATCGTCGGCCACTCCCACATCGACCACTCCGGATTCGTCCCGTACCTCTACAAGTTCGGCTACCGAGGACCAGTCTACTGTACCCTTCCCACCCGGGACGTCATGAGCCTTCTCGCGCTTGACTTTGTCAAGATCCAGCGCGCAGAAGGAAAGGAACCTATCTACACGAGCGAAGAGATAAAGGAGATGGTCAAGCACACCATCTGCCTGGAATACGAGGAAGTGACAGACATAACACCAGACATCAGGATCACATTCTACAACGCAGGACACATCCTCGGATCCGCGATGGTACACATCCACGTCGGAAACGGCCTGCACAACATCCTCTACACAGGAGACATGAAATACGGCAAGACACACCTCCTCTCGCCAGCCCATACCATCTTTCCCCGCCTAGAAACCCTCCTCATCGAAAGCACCTACGGCGGAAAAGACAACTCCCTTCCCGTGCTCAAAGAATCAGACGAGATCCTCTACGGCATCATCAAAGAAACAATCGCACGCAATGGAAAAGTGCTCATGCCAGTTCTCGGAAGCGGACGCGCGCAGGAGATATTAATCATGCTCGAAAAGCTCATGCGCGAGAAAGAGATGCCTGACATTCCCATCTTCATCGACGGGCTTGTCTGGGACATCACCGCAATACACACAGCGTATCCAGAATACCTGAACTCGAACGTACGCCAACAGATCTTCCACAAGGACAATAACCCCTTCCTCATGCCAAACATCAAACGCGTCGGAAGCGCAAAAGAGAGAAAAGAGGTCATCGAAGACAGCGGCCCCTGCATTATCATGGCAACATCAGGCATGCTCGTCGGAGGACCAAGCATCGAATACTTAAAGCAGCTCGCAGAGAACTCAAGGAACAGCCTGGTCTTCACCTGCTACCAAGGAGAGCAGAGCCTGGGTAGGCGCATCCAGCGAGGTGTTCGCGAGCTCAATTTCAAGAACGGACAGAAAGTCGAGACTATCATGCTCAACATGGAAGTGTCACGGATAGAAGTCTCTGCGCACAGCGACAGAACAGAACTCATGAACTTCATCCAGCGCTGCACACCACGGCCAAAGAAGGTCATCATCAACCACGGCGAGAGCGCCAGATGCCTTGACTTTGCCTCATCCATCCACAAAACATTCAGAATCGAGACAGTCGCACCAAGAAACCTTGACGTGATACGGATAAAGTAAAAAGTTAATCAATGATGAGTTTCCCGTCCAGGTGATCCAATTCCTGTTGCATGGTAAAGGAGGCAAACCAGGACAACCGCAAGACATTCTTCTTCTCGGACAAATCCACATACTCCACCACAAGAAATACTTTCCTTTTCTTCAACCTAATCCTCCCTGGCAGGCTTGCACATATCTCGATTGATAAGAAAGGGATGGATGATGAACATATTTTCGGATTGAGCATAGTTACATATTGACCTCCCAATCTCTTCAATACGACAATCCTTCTTTTAAGACCTATCTGATTCGCTGCCAAGCCCGTAATCAGGATAAAGGGAGAATCTATCAGCTGCAGGGCCTTTTGCAATTGACTTGCTTCCTTACAGAAGGGGTCACCTTTGTGACACTCCCGCATACAACCCGAAGCCTGGAATCAGGATACTTGATAATCTTCATCAAACATGGTAGGCAGAAGGGTTTTAAAAAGATAATGGATACAAGTATGTGCATAGCTTAAATTATCGCTCGTAGAGAATAATATGGATTTTGTTTGTTTAGTCTCCATGTGGAGATGAGTGTCATCATTTTTGCCAGGATGTCTGCTCCGTTTTGGTTTCGTAATGTGCCGATTATTTTTTTGA
>JBDRSD010000003.1:0-32366 GCA_043825215.1 Nanobdellota archaeon | reverse complement strand
TTTTCTCAAGAAGCTCAATGATGCCTGCTGGCTCATGAATATCGACGTGGATCACTCTTTGTTATTATCCCTCAGGTTCATATTCATTTCGGCCAGATGTCCAGTGAAGTTTCCGAAAAAATTCAGAAGGTGCCGAAAATTAAGATATCTTAAATTGCACGAGAAAATTTTATGGAAAAGTCTAGAAATCAATACATGTACATATCAGTTACCTCAATGAAGATTCCGGCAGTGATATATACAGAAAGAAAGGTCAGTCGTTGACATTTTGTCACCAGTTAATTATGTTCTATTACTTTTCCAGCAGCCACTTCCACAATGGTATGAACGTGATGTTTTTCTCTTTCTTCTCAGTGTTTTTCGTGATGAGTATCATCTTTTTCATGTTCTTGAGCTCTTTCTTTACTGCAAGAAGTCCGTTTGTTTCTCGTTCATCAATTGTATCCGTAAAGCTGACGTTTATCCCGATGAGAGTGTTGTCTGGGTTCTTTATGATGAAGTCCACTTCATGCTTTTCGTTAGTCCAATAATAGATGTCCTTGTTTCGCCGTTTCAATTCCACCAAGACAAGGTTTTCGACGAGTTTTCCTTCGTCCTTGGAAAAGGTGAAGCCTGCGGCATTGCGAAGGCCAGTGTCGATGCAGTAGATCTTTGAGGGGATTGTCTTTTGTTCCTTGAATGAGTACGAGAAGTGGTCCGGGGTGAAGAGCAAGAATGCGTCTTTGTAATAGGAGATATAGTCTTTTATCGAATCATACGAGAGTCCCAGGGTATTTCGCAGGTTTCTTAAAGATATTGTTGTCGTGATGTTCGTGATTGCATAGAGCGCAAGGTCCCTGGCTTTCTGCGCATTCACTGCCTGCCTGTCGATGATGTCCTTGTAGAGGATGTCGTCGAAGTACTGCATGAGGAGCTTGTTCTTGAAGTCCTTGTCTGTGAAGAAGACCTGTGGAAACCCACCATACTGCAAATATTCCTGCAGCGCGTGCTGAATAAGATGCAGCTGTTTCTCTGTAACGAGCCCTTTTGCGGCAGATGCATAGTCCACGTCTGCAAATGACAAATACTCTCCGAGGCTGAGCGGGAAGACTTCAAAGCTCACATTCCTCCCGGTAATCAAGGTCGAATACTCTTTCTTTAAAAGATATGAAGAAGAGCCGGAAATGACGAACTTGCAGTCCATATTCTTATCATACGCATTTCGCAGCCACCTCTCCCACCCCTCCTTGCGATGAACCTCATCAAGGAACACAAAAGCCTTGTCTTTCGGGTTGATCTCTTCCCTGTACGCAGCATACAGGTCGTCCAGTGACTCGACTCCCAGTTTTGCGTCTTCAAGGTTTAGGAAAAGGATGTGTTTCGGGTTGACCTTCTGCTGCAGCAGCGCTGCAATCATCTGGTACATCAGCGTGCTTTTTCCGGACCTTCGGATGCCTGTTATTATCGTGATCTCCTTGATCTTGAGCGATTGGATGACCTGGTCATACCCGATTCTTTGCTTTCCCACGAATCGTTCATCGATAGTGCCCTGTATCCACCAGGGATTGTATTCCGCGAGCTTTTGGATGTTCATGTTACGATGGAATGTAACAATTACTATATAAATGTTACGATTTAACGTAACAAACACCAGGCATATTTACTAATACAAATCCCGAGAATGTATACACGATTGCATTACAAACCTTATAAGCTCAGATTTCTTCTCTTTTTCTCATAATCTGTAACAATATTGTGGAGGCCCTGCAACAATGTAACTCTAGTCGTCAACCTGATACGCGAAAGTTCTGTCCTTCGGGCATGTAACTCAAAGTTCACAGCCCACCCTGGGCGTTTTTACCAGCGGGTGCAAGTCCCGCTCTTTTTTTCTATTCTTGCGAAAGAAATAAAAAGGATCATTCATGCGCACTTTGATGATTGAATTCGCCTCAGGTGTCGTCTTCCAGATGACCCTCCTCCTTTTTGTCGCATTGGCAGGCTACCTCATCGCGCTTCGCATCAACCAATCTGCCGTCGTCGGCATCATCCTTGTCGGTATCATCGTCGGGCCGAGTCTCCTCGGGCTCATTACATACACTGACTTTGTCGCAAATATCGCAGAACTCGGGGCAGTCGTCCTTCTCTTCGTTGTCGGCCTCGAGTTCAAATTGCAAGACATCGCAAAGGGGAAATACTTCGTCATTGGGGCATGCGGCGTCATCATCCCTTGGCTTGGCGGGTACGGCATTGCAAAGCTTTTTGGTTTTTCTGTGGGTAACGCATTCATCGTCGCAGCGGCTCTCACCGCGACGAGCATCGCCATCACGGCAAATGTCCTCAAAGAGATGGGAAAATTGCAGTCTGAGACCGCAAAGGCAATCATCGCAACAGCTGTCATTGATGATATACTTGCACTGGTTGTCCTGACGATATCCATGAACGCTATTTCTGGAACCCTCTCCTTTTGGCCTATCGGACTCATCATCGTGAAAGCAATACTGTTCCTCGCGATCGGCGTCGTTATCGGGTACATCTTCGTCGCCCGGCTCATCGTGAAGCTGGACCGTTCGAAAATCGCTACGAAATACCCCGAATTCGTCTTCATCCTCTCGCTCATGTTCGCATTTGGATATGCGCTCATCGCCGAATTTATCGGGCTTTCCGCAATTGTCGGAGCTTTTCTTGCAGGAGTCTGCCTTGAAGGAATCACGCTTAAGCACAGCAAGAGTTACCGGGAAGGCTCAGAATACCTCTACATTGTCTTCGCGTCCATATTCTTTGTCTCGCTTGGCGTCCTTACTAACGTGAAAGCAATAAATGTCTTCATCGTCATCTTTCTCATCGCGCTCATCATCGTTGCCATCATCACCAAAGTTATCGGGTGTGCAATTCCTTCGCTTCTTTTCGGGATGAAGAAGAAAGATGCCCTCATCATTGGTATTGGCATGGTTCCAAGAGGAGAAGTCGCTATGATTGTTGCCCTCCTTGCATTGAACAAGAACATCATCGGCCAGGACATCTACGTCTCCCTTGTCCTGATGGCACTTATCACGACAATCATCACGCCGTTCGCGCTTCGGAAGTGGTTTTTCAGGCAGGAAAAGAGAGCCAATATCTGGACGCGCTGAAACTTTCATTCCGATAGTTCTTTCTCGATTCCATTTCACTCTTCCCGTAAAACATTTAAATAAGGATGAAGACTGATGATGTCTATGGATGTGACGTTGATACTTCTTGGTGTGGGTTTGATCCTTATTTTCGGGTATCTGGCAGAGTTCATGTTCAAGAAGTTCGGGATTCCGGATGTCTTGTTCCTGCTCATCTTGGGTTTTGCCATGGGCCCGCACATCTTCTCGGTTTTGCATCCGTCAAGTGTCGGGTTTATCGCGCCGCTTTTTACGACGTTTGCCCTGCTCTTCCTCCTCTTTGACGGCGCATTCAATATCGATCTTGCCTCGTTTGCAAAGGGCATCGCGTCTGCACTCCTTTTTACTCTGTACAATTTTTTTATTTCTGTTGTCATTGTGTCAGGTATCATGGTGACTTTTGGCTATGACCTGCTCATTTCTCTCCTTTTCGGTTTCATTCTGGGTGGTATTTCGTCTGCGTTTGTGATTCCTGTCATCCAGCAGATGAAGATCAAGGGTGAGACGTATTCTATCCTTACGCTCGAGTCTGCATTGACTGATGTCTTCTGCATCGTCTCAAGCCTGACAGTCATCCAGATCATCATGACTCAGGCATTCAGTGCAAAAGCAGTTATTACGACAATCACTTCGCTTTTTGCAATAGCCGGGGCTATCGGTATCATAGGAGGTATTGTATGGATCATTCTGGTCATGAAGATTTTCAAGGATAAGCGGTCTTACATGATGACGATTGCATTTCTCATCCTTCTTTTTGTCTTGACTGAGTATTTGGGGGGAACAGGTGCTCTTGCCGCGCTCTTTTTTGGCATCATCCTGAGGAATTCCCGACAGTTGACATCCATTCTGAAGGCGATCCTTTCCCGGAAGAAGTATGATGGTTCGAAGATCAATCCCATCAAGGGCGATCTTGGCTTTGATGCGACGACCAAGAGCGAGCAGGAATTTTACAGGCAGATCTCGTTTTTATTGAAGACATTTTTCTTTGTCTATATCGGCATTCTTCTGGATATCTCTGATTATCGGGCAGTCATTCTGGGGATCCTGCTTTCAATATCAATCATTCTCGTGAGGAACACGTCCCGCTTTGTCTCGAGGGGCTTTGACGATTTCTCAAGGAGTCTCATCGCGATCATGGGCGGGCGCGGCCTTGCAGCTGCTGCTCTTGCGATCATTGCGATTGAAGTGGCAATTCCTGGCGCACAGTTCCTGGGAAAGGTTGTGTATGTGACGATCTTCTTGACGATCCTCCTGTCGTCTGTGCGGTTGTTCCTGTTGAAGAGGAGCCTGCCAAAGGAGATCAGAAACACGATAATCGCCGAGAAATAGGTATCTGTCCAATAGCTTTGATGCGCAACATATTTAAATAACGGGCTGGTTTTCTTTTACTATAGCGGGGTAGAGCAGTCAGGAGTGCTCGCAGGGCTCATAACCCTGAGGTCGGAAGTTCAAATCTTCCCCCCGCTATTATTTTAATGATTTCAGCTCATTCTTCAGGTCTTCAACTGAATATTCCGATCTGTATCCGTTTTCAACAAGTGCCTTTTCCATCTCCCAAAGTGTCATTCTTGCAATCAATGCTGCCTTGGATAGGGTTATTTTCCCTTGTCGGTATTGTTCTATCGCTTTTTGTTTCATGTGATTACTGTACCCGAGATTGACGAGCTTTCGTACTGCGGAACTCCTGTCAAGATCGTCATCTTCGCTTATTTCGTCTATCTTTTTCAAGGTATTATCATCAAATCGTATTCCTATTGCTTCTCCCATTTTTCCACCTCGTCGTGCAGCTGGTCTATGACTGCCTGGCTGAGCCACCCGATTTTTTGCAATTCTCTGATGCTTTGGACAGTCTTTTCTTTGGTGATAAGGTTTTTTTTGTATACATGGATGATGAGAGAGGGGGTGCCAATGACGCGAATGTCAAGGATGACCGCTTTTTTCCTCACATTATCATCGTCTGTGACAAGCCATCTCGCGTTTTCTTGTTGATAAAGTATAATTGCTTCCGCTTCTCCGCCTTGTACATTAAACTGGAGCAGTTTTTTGACCTTTGATGCCTCTGTTTTTTTGACAATGATTTTTTTCTTCTCGATAAGATCCAGCATGATTGGCACATCAGGATATCCCTTTTTCTTTCCTTCGAGCACTTCTTGATGAACTAATTCCGGGATGAGCATAATGTCGATAGTGCATACTTTCTCTAGTATGGTAAGCTTTGCTAGATGGATTAGTGCGACAGCGTCAAATACAATCATCATCGTAATACAATGTGCACATTGTAATATATAAATGTTTTGATTCCATGCTCTACAAAAAGGAACATAACCCTGAAATCGGTAGATGCATGAAATTGCCGCCGAATTCAAATCTGCCCCTCGCTATCCCTTCCCATATTTCTTTAACACATAACCTTTATAAATTCCGGAAGGTGGGAAATAGCACATGGTACACGTTGCTATCCTCGCAGGAGCGAAAAGGAAGAATTATATCCGTGGCGAGGCGAAGTGTTTTAAGGATATGCCGACAGGTGAATGTATTGTCGAGGAGATCTTGCATGCTTTGAAGGGCATCAAGAAGGTTGAGGACATCGTCATTGTCGGTCCTGAGGAGGGATTGGGAAAGCTCAAGATCCGTGATCTTTCCCACTTCAAGAAGAAGATTTTTCTGGTCAAGCAGGGAAAGAGTATCCAGGAGAATTTAATCCTTGCAAAAGAGGAATTGACTATAAGGAAGAAGCGGGTCTCGGGGCTACTGTATATTCTTGGGGATACGCCATTTAGGAAACGAATATCGATAGAAGAATTCATCAGCCAGATCGATCAGACTAATGATGTGGTGATTTCATACACACCTGAAAAGATCATCAGAAAATATCTTTTGCTTTTTCCAAAACCACTCATCCCGCTATGCCTGCAGGGTGTTCCCGGGAACTTCAAGGAGACGAACATGTTCTATTTCAATCCTGATAAGATTGAGGGAGATTTGGCAAAGCGTTTTTATCGCTTGCGCCACACCAGCCGTTTTCGGAGCATGCTGGAATTGAGGAGGATCATTTATTCTCTTGGTGGAAAGGAAGTGATGAAGGTATTGACACGCGCATTTGTTGTGCGCCAATGGCACAAGATGTTTCGCGGATTTATGCCACGCTGGTTCCACACCCCAGTTCCTCTGTATAGGCGTCTGGAGAAAGATAAGATCATGCGTCTTGCCTATCAGAAATTTCACCTCAAGATGGATATTGTCTTCTCCAGTTACCCTGATGGTTTTATTGATGTGGATAATTCAAGGGATTATCGCAAGATTTACAGGCATTTCTTTGAGATTAACAAGGAGGTTACAAAGGATGTCAGGGTTTTGAGGAAACTGAAGAGTCCTTTATAAAGGAGACTTACCTTTTGGCAGGGATAAAACCCGTTAAAGTCGTGTTCTGAAGGGTTATGGCTGTTTTAAATCAGGGTCTCCTCACCTTTGTCTGGTTTTCGCAAGGCATAAAAAGAGGTCTAGAGTATGGGTCGTATGATCGTTGAAGTGACGCGGGGGACATTGAGTACGTTTAAGGAGGTTATTCTGAAGACGGAAGAGGTTTTCCCAAGTGAGTTGAGGACACCTTGGGAGGATTATGAGTACATGCTCTTGTCTGATAGGTCGATCGCGCTGATTATGACGCATGAAGGAATGCCTGTGGGAAACATTTTTGGGTGTGTCTTGCACGCTGAGGAGATGGAAGAATTAGGTGTGTCTGATCCTGATGCATTGTACATCTTTAGCTTTGCTATCGATCACGAGTTCCAGGGCAAGGGTCTTGGAAAAATGCTTCTTAATGAGTTTATTGCACGTGCTCGTGAACGGAAGTTTCCGTCGATTGTTGGTCATTTTCGCATGAATAGTTCTCTCGCATTGATTAAAAAAGTAGGTGGTGTGGAAAAGGGGTTGTTTGAGAATTGGGATGGGACAAATGAGTCTGTTGTCTTTTGTGAGCTCGATCTCCGTATTCCTCCATTGCAAGTACAGCCTTTACAGGTTCCTGTTGCAATGCCGTCTTGAGCACAACATTTAAATATTACCGAGTGTACATTTTTTTATCATGAGGGGTGTAAACATGAAAGGAACTGTATTTTATCTTGCTGATGTGCCTGAAGAGAATAAATTCCATCTGCAAAACGGCAAGGTCTTAAGAAACATGAAAGAATTGTCCCAGGAGTTTTCTGAAATGGATGACGACACGTTTTCCCATCATGTGAATGATGAGAGGAACGACTTTTATAATTGGGTCAAGGGAACGATTGGTGATAACGTGCTCGCGAATGGTATCTTACCACTCAAGGACAAGGAAACCATGCAGAAGAAGGTTGTGACAAGGGTAAATGCTCTTGAAGCGACGTATAAGCGCCCGGTAAAGAAGACTAAGGCAAAGCGGCCTAAGAAGAAGTAAGCGTATAATAATCGGTCAGAATTATCCTGTCAAGTTCTTGGATGTCTTTTGCGATGTAGAGTCGTCCTTGTCCTACCTCGATCATTTTCTTGGCGAGTTCTTCTCCTTTCCTGTCAAGTTTGATGCCAATGATGGATATGGTGATTCTCGCGTTTCGTGCTTGTGAGATTGCCTTGAGTGTCTCTTCTTGTGGGTTTTCTCCTTTGGTGGGAAGGGCATCGGTGAGGAGGATTAAGTGTTTTGTCTCCGCAGTCTTTGGGAATACTTCGAGTGTTTTTTCGACGACTTTTTTGATGTTGGTCTCAAGTCCTGCCCGTTGGCGTGAGATTTCTTCGAGAAATGGGGGGAAGTTTGTCGATGGGGGTATGACGGCGCGTATTTCTGAGTCGAATGTGATGAGTCCTACCTTGTTTTTTTCCATCATGGCTTTGTAGGCAAGGGCGATTCCTGCTTTTTTTGCAGTCTTGAGTTTTTCTCCTTTCATGCTTCCTGAGGAATCCATGGCATAGATGATTGTGATCTTTCCTTTTTTTCGTCGTTCAAATACGCGAAGGTCTTCTGCTGCAAGGGCAGTATGCCCGCGTCGAAGAGCCGTTTTTATGCTTTGCTTTATAGCGATGTCTCGGTAGCGTTGCCGATTGTATGGAGCATAATCTGATTTGTCTCCGTATTCCCATTTTTTTCGTTCGATGTGTTCGCCATGGCCGCGAAGGATGAGTTTGTCGAGCTCTTCGACAAAGAGGACTGCTGCTGAGAGTCGCATGCCCTTGTCTGTGACTTGCCCTTCTTTATTGATGAGTCCTTTTTCCTTGAGTTTTTCGATGTTTTTGGTGATTGCTTCCTTGAGGATTTTCTTGAATTCCGGAAGTGGCATGTTGCGTTCGACGTAGTCCGGGTCGTAGCCAGTGAGTTCTCTGATGATGGATTCGCCAAGGATGCGTCGTGCTTCCTTGTAGTTTTTGACCATCTTTTCAAAGAGGAGGTCTGGCGTGAAGGATCCTATGCCTTGGCTGATGGAGTCCTGGAGAAGTTTTCCGTCTGTTATCGTGTCTTTGTCTGCCTCAAGGACGGAGTGCATGAGCTTGTCGTCGTCTTGGTTTCGGGAGAGGCTTCCGGAGAGTTCTGTTATTGGTTCGAAGAGTCCTCTCAGGTCTTTTTTAGATTGTGGGTTATCGCTGTCAAAGGTAATCCCCCCGATCTTGGAATTTCGAGAATTCCTCTTGTATGTATTTCTCAGGAGGGATGAGGTATTTGACTGATGGTTTGAGCCGGATTCGGTGGTTGAGGACAGATGCGATGATGGAATTTACGTCAGCCATGGTCACTTCGTCTCGTTTGTTGAGTATCGCGTTTGCTTGTGCACGTTCGTATATACCGAGGCTTGCGCGCACGCTTGGTTTTTTTTCGATGTTAGGATCATTGCGCAGGTTTCTGATGAATCCTATGGTTCCTGAGAGGAGGTCGTCTGGGAAGGTGATGAGTTTCTTTCCGTGTTTTTGGATTATTGCAAGTTCGTTTTCGAGTGTTTCTGGGTATCCCATGGTGATTAAGTCGAAGCGGTCGAGGAAGACGTCTGAGAGTGGTTCAGTACTCGAGTCGTCTGGGTTCATTGTGCCGATGAAGATGAAGTCGACCCCGAAGTCGACGGTGTAGGAACCGATTGTCACTTTTCTTTCTTCGAGTGCTTGGAGGAGTGCGTTCTGGAGTTTTTCTGAGCAGCGGTTGATCTCGTCGAAGAAGAGGACGCCGTTGTTGGCGAGAAATATCTTTCCTGGTGTGAATGCTTCTGGGTGGAGTGGTCCGAGTTTGAGTGCTTTTATTGGGTCTATGTCTCCTATGAGGTCTTCTGCGGTGAGGTCTGGGCTGCCTTGGACCCTGATGAAGAGTTCGTCTCCCTTGATCTTTTTTGTCTTTGACGCTTTTGCTTTGCAGCTTGCGCAGACAGGGGCTTGAGGATCGCAGTGGAACGGGCAGTTATTCACTGTTTTTTCTGGGAGTATCTTGGCTACGTTTTTGGCAAGTGTCGTCTTTCCCATGCCAGGTTGCCCGATGATGATGATGTGCCTGTGGGTGAGTAGCGCTGATTTGAGTTGGAGTTTTGTCTCAGCTTGTCCGATGATGTCAGCAAAATCTTTTTCCAGGAGTATTTTTTTCAGGTCGTACATTCGGGAAAAATAATCGCTCGCAGTTTATAAAGGTTTGTGATAGCCGAGAGATATTCATTTATCCGCTACAATAGATAAGAAATTAGGGCGGAGGGGGAAGTTGCAGTAGTTATGTTTTTCTTTAGACAAGCCAGGCATTGCCTGGCGATTGTTTTTGCCTTCGGCAAAAAACTGTAATAAATGGACATTCCGTGCACAAGCACGGAAATTGTTTGTCGCGAAGCGACAATGTCTAATGAAAAAGAAGACGAAATACCACATTTTCTCAAGTTGTAATAATCAAAATGTTTACAGAAGCAAAAATTTTATTAATGGTAAAGGATTTTTTGAATGAATGAATATTGTCGTTAGAATTGCTTGTCTGCGTGATCTTAATTCTATTCAGGATCTCAATCTGAAACTTTTCAAGAAAGAGTATGCAGAATATGATAAACTGCTCAATCTTGAATGGACTTTTGGATCTTTAGGAACGAAATACTTTAAAGACAGGATTACTAAGGGCTTTGTTGCATTAGCAGATGTGAATGGCCAGGTCATTGGATACATTTGCGCAGGATTTACAAAAGGTGAGTCTTATCGGAAGATGCCAAAGACCGCAGAGCTTGAGAACATGTTCATTCTCGAGCAGTTCAGGTCTAAATGAATTGGTAGGAAACTGTATCGTGCATTTCTGGATTGGTGCAGGGAAAAGAAGGTTAAAAAGATTCGTGTGCAGGCGAGCGCGCAGAATGAGGCTGCGATACGGTTCTATAAGAAGAGTGGCTTTGATGAGTATACGTTAATTCTGGAGCACGATCTGAAATAGTGTTGGCTTTTAGAAAACCATTTAAATCCCCTTGGTTACGATTGCAGTATGAGAATCATTGTTGCAGTGTTCCTGTTTTTGTTGCTCTGTCAGCAGGTCTTTGGTGTCGATGATATCTTTCTGGCAAAGGACTTGAAGATGGAGATTACGATTACGAATGACATCCATATCATCCCGGAATCACCAGAGTATTACATTGATATGGTTTCTGCAAATCTTTCTTGGTTTCCGAGAAATGATGATCGTCAGCAGATTGTGGCACTTTCTGCTGATCCGCCTGCAAAGTTAAAGGACAGCCTGGAGTTTGTCTGGGATAAGCCCGAAGGAACTCAGTTCACGTTTTCTCTTACATCGACGATGGTTTCGCGTACGACGACGACGCATATTCGGGAGAAGGCGCCCTTTCCCATAAGGACTATCGATCCTGGCTTGAAGGAATATGTGCGTCCGACAGAGATCATTGATATCAATAGTGATATTGTCGAGCTGGCCGCAGAACTTGCTGAAGGTAAGGATGACCTCTATGATGTGGTTTTCACAGTAGGGGACTGGGTGAAGGAGCATGTGGAGTATAATCTCTCCACAGTCACAGCTAATGCTGTGCAGAAGTCGTCGTGGGTCTTGGAGAACAGGCAGGGTGTGTGTGATGAGATAACCAGCCTCTTTATTTCCATGCTACGATCATTGGGCATTCCTGCTAAATTTGTTTCTGGCATGTCCTATACTGACTTGGAAATCTTTTCTGAAAAGTGGGGCCCACACGGTTGGGCTGAAGTCTATTTCCCCTCGATAGGCTGGGTGCCGTTTGATGTCACGTATCGCCAGTTGGGTTTTGTCGATGCAACACATATCAAGTTAAAGGAGAGTAATGATGCGAAGAGTTCTTCTGTTGAGTATTTTTCTCGGGGAAGAAACATCAATATCGAAGGGGGCATGTTAAATATCAAGGTGAAAGTGCTTGAGCAAGGATCGCAACTACCCCCACTTGTGGAAATTGATGTCTTTTCAAAATATGATGAAGTGGGTTTTGGATCATATAATCTGGTCTGGGCAGAGGTGAAGAACATCCAGGACTTCTATGTCCCTGCAGACATCGGGCTCTCAAGGACAAAGGAGATGGAACTCATTGAAGGTAAGTACCAGCAATCTGTCCTGTTGAGGCCGCATGAGACGAAGAGGATTTATTGGCTCACAAGGATTGACCCGAAACTGCAGGAGGGCTACACGTATACCTTCCCAATTGAGGTGCAGGAGCTTTTCGGCACTAAGGGAAAGGGCAGTTTTGTCGTGAAGAAGAGTGGCATCGTGCATACGTATAACGAGCTCTTCTCGCTCATGCCTGAAAAGCCAGGGAAGGTGAGAAGCACATTCGCTTGCGAGGCAGCTGCTCCGAGGTATTCTATTGAGGATGACGTGACTGTTGAATGCACGCTGAAGAACCTGGAGAAGAAGAAAAAGACGTATCAGATCTGCCTGGAGGATTGTGTGGATAAGGAAGTGACGGCTGATGGGACGATCATGGCTGCGTTTCAGGTGAAGGAGAAAAGGCCCGGTATCAACAATCTTGTCGTGACGGCAACTTCTGGCGACGAGAAGAAAGCAGGTTATGTCTTGTTAGAGTTCTTGGTGCCGCCAAAGATAACCATTGCTGACTTGGCGTATCCAAAGACCATTGGTTTTGATGACGAGGGAACTCTTTCGTTCTTGATGTCGAAGAATGCAGATTCTATTGCGACGAATATCAGGATGAGAATTGAGCATCCGAAGTTGAAAAAGGAGTGGCATTTCACCAATGTTGATGAGCCACAGGAGTTTAAGATTCTCTTTTTTGGAAACAACCTGAAGAATGGAAAGAATGATTTCAAGCTGATTGTTGATTATCAAGATGAGAATGGTAAGGAGTATACAGAAAGTGAAGATTTCACAATCGGACTGACAGGTCTCACGTTCTTCCAGAGGATTGTTGTGTTCTTTGATGATTTAGAGAACAGCATTTTCGGGTGAGCAACACATTTATAAAACCCTTCTTCTCCCTAAAGGATCATGAAGAAAGTGATTTCAGATGCTGCAAAGGATATGACAAAGGTGGTTGTCAAGCTCGTCCCGGACACCTCAATAATAATAGAGGGAGTGGTCTCAAAAAAGATCGAAGATGGTTCTTTAAAGCCAAAGGAAATCATCATCCATGAGGCAGTCATTGCTGAACTTGAGGCACAGGCGAACAGGAACAGGGAAATCGGCTTGCAGGGATTGGATGAGATTAAGCGTATGCGAGAAATTTGTAATAAAACAGGCATCGTGCTTTCATTTAAGGGGTCTCGCCCTGGGGATTTTGAGATCCGTCATGCAAAGACTGGCGAGATTGATTCCCTCATCCGTGATCTGGCAGGGGACGAGAAGGGAACCTTGATGACAGGAGATAAAGTGCAGTGCTTGGTTGCCGAGAGCAAGGGAATCGAGGTCATCTTTGTCGAATTTGAGGAAGCAGAACATACAATTGTTCTTGAAAAATATTTTGATACTGAGACCATGTCTGTGCATCTGAGGGAAGGCGCGAACCCCAAGGCAAAGAAGGGAAAACCAGGGAAGTGGACATATGAAAAAATCGAGGAAGAAATACTCTCTCGCGAGTTCATGCAAGAGCTCTCAAAGGAGATCATCAAGGAGACAAAGGCGCATGAGGACGGGTTTATCGAGTATGATCGCAGGGCTTCAACCATTATCCAGCTCGCGAATTACAGGATTGTCATAACCAGACCACCCTTTTCAGACGGGTATGAGATAACAGCAGTCCGCCCAGTCAAAAGCCTCACATTACAAGAGTATCATCTGTCAGAAAAGCTCAAGGAGCGTATTGCAAAACAGGCAGAAGGAATCCTTATTGCAGGCGCACCAGGGCATGGCAAGACGACCTTTGCGACTGCGCTTGCCCTGTCTTACCTCGAAAAGAATAAGGTGGTAAAGACTGTCGAGGCACCAAGAGATCTCACGCTTCCTCCGGAGATCACCCAGCTCTCTTTATCGCATGGAAGTCCCCAGGAGATCCATGACATTCTCCTGCTCTCCCGTCCGGATTATACGGTCTTCGATGAGATGAGAAATACAGATGATTTCAAGCTCTTTGCAGACCTGCGGCTCTCCGGTGTTGGCATGGTCGGCGTGATACACGCGACAAACCCGATCGATGCAATTCAACGTTTCATTGGACGAATCGAATTAGGTGTTATTCCGCATGTGATTGACACGGTCATTTTCATCAGGAATGGCGAAGTAGGCCGCGTCTTTTCGCTGTCGATTGAAGTGAAGGTGCCGACAGGAATGATTGAAGCAGATCTGGCGAGACCCGTTGTTGTCGTGCATGATTTTGAGACAGGAAGGCTCGAGTTTGAGATCTATTCCTATGGTGAGCAGACGATTGTCATCCCGATATCAAAGCGTGCCCAGTCTCCTGCTGAGGAGATCGCGGCAAAGAGTATGGAATCTGACCTGCGGCGGTTTTCGCAAGATGTGCGAGTGGATATTGTCTCGGGGAATAAGGCTGTCGTGTATGTCCCAGAAGCTATCCGCCCGCTGGTGATCGGAAAGGAGGGACGGACAATTGAGGGTTTGGAGAAGAAGTATGGTCTGTCTATTGATGTGCGTGATATTGAGACCTTGCCTGGTATCGAATCCCCTCAATCAACACTCAAGTACGAGGTGTCGATAAATAAGAAGAACATCACATTCAAGCTTGGAGAGGAATGTGCAGAGAAAGACATCTTCATCAATGTCGATGGTGATTATCTTCTCACTGCCCGCGCTTCAAAAAAGGCAGAGATCCGTGTCACAAAGGACAATAAGATCGGAAAGATATTAATTGAAGCAATCAATAACGAAGGACGGGTCGAGTTGAAGGTTGCAAAGCAAGAATAATGTGCTTAGACTTCTAGAAGACTTGAACTTATCGAACATTTTAAATATTCTTTATATGAGATTGGGGTCATGAAGCTTTGGATTGCACTATTGCTCATTGTTCTCCTGCCAAGTGTTATTGCTGATGGCATGTTCGTTCCACCTTCTTGGTATAATGATAATATTGGCGAACCCACGCAAAAGGGCATTATTGTCTTTAATGGCGGGCAGGAGAAGCTGATCATTGAAGCGACGTATAATGGGAGTTTGTCTGATTTTGCGTGGATTATCCCTGTACCATCCTATCCTCAAGTGGATAAGGCAAATGCCCAGCTATTTCAGGAATTGCAGTATTTGACGCAGCCAAAGTACCTGCGTGCTCCAAGTATGTTTGGGCCGGTGATTGCAAAAAGCATGATGTCAGACGGCTTAGATCAGGGTATTAAAGGTGTTGACGTCATTGAGCAAAAGCAAGTGGGAATCTATGCCATTTCTATCCTTTCTGCAGATGATCCTCAGGCACTTCTGGACTGGTTGAATGAGAATGAGTATCGCTTACCAGCAAAAGCTGAGCCCATTCTTGAAGAATATATCGTGAAGGGTTGGTATTTTATTGCGATGAGAATCAACCTAGCGCCGTCGGATGAGAAGCTCTTGGCATCCTTGAAGAAGATAGATCCTCGGGTGACGACTCTCGAAGATGCAGCAAATATCCTGGCTGAAGATATTATCCAAGCAATCATTTCTGAGATTCCGTATTCACAACTCCAAAATGTGAGGACAGTGACGCTTGAGTATGAGCCTGAGGATCCAGTATCAGGGGAATATCCCGATATGTATAGGAGGTCGGACATGCCAACGCAGCTTATGACGCAAAGTGATTATGAGAAAGCGTATTACCAATTTCACGGTTATTCTGAAGATCGCATGATATCGTATATACGAACAACTATTCGCAACATGCTGAATAAAAAATACCTATTGCCTTCTGCATCAAGCTGTTATGCCCAGCAGAATAAGCTGGAAGGCAATTATGAGTATTGTTATGTCTGGTATTTTACGAAAGCATCACCTGAATATAACCTACTGAAAGATGTGGATTGCGATTCCTATTGTGCAGGCATTTCGCCGACGAAAGAAAAGTACACGTCTACTGATCTTGCTCAGGTGGCGGCGAATGCTATTGTCTCGGGAAATGAGTATATCCAGGATTATTTTCAAGTCGAGACTGATTCTTTCAAGTGGTATCAGAATAATGATGATAAGATGCGAATCATTTCAAATAGGGTCAAAGGAAGACTCGAAAATGTGAGGGAAGTCGATAAGAATCAAGTCGAGGAGCAGTTGAAAGATGAAATTGTCTCTGCGTATAAGGCCACTCTTGGTGGAACCTATGGTAATCTTGCAGAACTTGAAGTGTTTTTAGCACAGGTTATCATTAATGATTTTAATCGAGATGCAGGATATTATGATTCTCAGAGCTACGTCCATGATATATTATCTGAGGGAGAATTTAATCAATTCAAGAAAGTCTATTTGGGAGATCATGATACTATCAATTTGGAAAAGGGGATACGTTTGCAGCTGAACGCGACAATCTTCTGGAAGCAGAATACAGTTGCAAAAAAGCTTTCTTCTGGGCGGGTGCAACCGGTCATCATCACGTTCCAGACAGATGAGCCAGTGTATCCTTTGCGGATTTCATCAGTCAATGCTGGTGTGACAGAGATCCTTCTGTATGTCTTTTCAGATCATAAGACGCGGGTTTCCACTCTTCATGGTTTTGATGTCGAGTATGCGAAGCTGATTGAGACTGATGATATCAAGACGTATGGCTATTATCAATATCTTGATCGCGTGCAGAATTCAGGCGCTGCTAAGATAGCTGTTCCTCCTGCATATGTCGGTACCTATTATTATCTCAATGAGCTCATTGATGATGAGTATTACCTGACGAAGTTCCGAAGTGAGATGTGGCCAAAAGACATGACCGCAGATCTCGTCTTTGAGAAAGCAGATAATGACCTACCGTATAAGAAGAGTATCTACGAGTCGAATTTTTTCGGGAAGTGGGTGCTTTTCATCTTCTCCTTGCTCGTCATCTCAGGTATCGCATTTGTGTTCATGCTTGTCCCTCGCCTTTTGGTGAACAGGCTGGTGAAGAAGAACAAAGAATCTCGTTGGTATGTCTCGATTCGCAGATGCCTTGCATATGCAACCGCGGTCTTTGTGTTGATTGTCTTCCTTGTCATCGTCCCTAGTTCCTTTGGGAGAGTATTTCAAGACATCTTCACACCACTCGCCCACATAGTTGAATTCTTCAGTCATGTGTTGAACGCGATAAGCATTCCTGCTGTCCTGAATTTTATTTTGTCGTTTGCGTTTGGCTTCTTTCTCTCATTTGCCTGCATGCACATCGTAGGTGTTGGAATTATGACAGGGTATAGACGGATTAAAAAAATGATAAGTCGAGCATAAACTATAAAAACGTGATGAATTTCTTTTTTTCCTATGACACACGCACTTTACATGAACGATTGCTATCTGAAGGAGTTCACGGCAATAGTCGTTTCAGTCAAGGATGGCAAGTATGTTGTTCTCGACCAGACAGCGTTCTATCCCAAGTCTGGCGGAGTTGATTGCGATATAGGAACGCTCACGACAGAAAATGGAACAACGTATAACGTTGTCTTTGTCGGCAAGTTCTCTGGCGAGATATCGCACGAGGTGAACAAGTCCGGGTTGAAGGCTGGAGACAATGTCAAGGGTGTACTGGACTGGGATCGCCGGTATCTTCTCATGCGCTACCATACTGGTGCCCATGTACTTTCAGGTGTGCTTTCGCAGGATGCAGGGGCAAAGATAACAGGAAATGACCTTTCCGTCGATAAGGGCCGGATCGATTTTGATTGCGAGGAGTATGATCGCGAGAAGCTATTGCAGTATATTGAGAA
This sequence comes from Nanobdellota archaeon, assembly GCA_043825215.1. Classification (GTDB taxonomy): domain Archaea; phylum Nanobdellota; class Nanobdellia; order Woesearchaeales; family JAHJEM01; genus JAHJEM01. Next base: position 14,994 of record JBDRSD010000003.1, on the reverse strand, counting down.
GGCAAATACGCTTATCAGCGAAGATCTGCCGATTAAGATCTATTCTCTCACCAGAGCCGAGGCAGATCCCTTGATCTTTAAACTGGCAAAGGCGATGCCCGACCACATGACTGAGTTTCGCATCATGGACATTGTCGGCTTTGACCGCCAGGCTGACGGAGGGGCGCACGTGAAAAGCTTGAGAGAAGTAGGGAAGATTGAGTTCATCAAATCAGAGAATAAGGGGAAGAATAATAGACGAGTGTATTTTAAGATTACACCTTAGAGTCCGACAAGCAATCTCGTAAGAGTCACTTTTAGCTCTTCATTACCTATTTTGCCTTTTTTCCCGGGAAGCTGACGATGCTGATCGTCTGGGATGCTATCTTGATTTGCTTTGTTTTTTCGACTGCTTCGAGGATGTCTTGGCTGATCTTGTTATGGATCACTCTTCTGTTTCTTGTCTCGGTGATGTATCTGACGTTTATTGTTATCCAGTTGTCCGTGAGGTTGATGAATATGGCAGGTTCTGTCGGCCGGTTGCCGAGGTAGTATTTCTCTTCTAGCTTTTGGATCTCGCCGATTGCACGGTCCATGATCTGCCCAGTCTCTTTCTTGACGATATCCAGGATCAGACTCTTTGCTTGTTTCCAGTTGCTGTCGTATGTTATGGGAAGGGTTATCTCGTCCCAGATGAACTCGTGGTCATCGGTGTAGTTGCTGATGCTGTTGAGCATTGCTTGGCTATTTGGCATTTTTATCATCCTGCCTGTTGCCTGGTCTCCATGCACCCATTCTCGTATCTCAAGCAGCGTTGTGTAGAGGAGGCCGATGTCAAGCACGTCGCCGACCTTGCCAGTTATTTCTATCCGGTCTCCGACGCGGTAGGGCTTGTTGAGGAAAATAATGATTCCTCCGATGAAGTTCTTGAAGACATCCTGCATGGCGATCGCTATTCCTGCGCCGATGATGCCGTAGGTGACAAGAAGGGTTCTGAAGTCATCCACCCAGATGAAAGTGATTACGAGGAGCAGGATTACCACGTAGAGTATGGAGATGATCTTCTTCATATTGTATCTTGCCTTTGACTTGCCCATTCTCTTGATGACAATCCCTTCAAGGACGACTTTGAGCAGGAAGTGGGTTATGATGAATGCAATGAGGCTGAAGAAGTACTTGTCATAATGGGGAATGGGGTGTTGCGTGTTGATCTGGTGCAGGGTAATGGTTATTACTATTAGGGTAAAAAGGGTGATGAGCTTTCTCATATGCCGTTTTTTTCCTTCCCTGTTTATAAATCTTGCCCATGTTCAATCCCATCGGAAGTTGCGTCTCTCTGATTATTCCTATCGAAAAACATTAATAGGTATCGTAACATTGAGTGTGTATGGGTGTGCAGGTACTGCGCAGTTTTGCTGCGCTGCATGAATATTGTCATGAGCACGAGGGCATTGAAAGGGTTCTTGATGCCCGTTCAGAAGAGTTCTGCCGAAGGGATGGCTGTTTGTATAATCCAGGTCTTGCCTTTACGCGTATTGGCTTGGTTGATCCGTGGAATGATTTCTATGCTCATGCAAATAGGGTTAAGCAGTTTATTGTCGAGGATGATCTTCTGTTTGAGGAGAAGTTGAAGTTCGGGAAAGGGGTTGTCTTTCATGGTGCACAAGTGAATATTGAGACGGCAAAGCATCTCAAGAGGACGACTGCTGGAATGGATCGTGATCTCTTCTTGGACTATTATTTTCTCTCGAGCTATCTTCTTGATACGGCAAGGGATATGCGTGCGATGTTGGTCAGGGTGGGAGAGGATGAGCTAGAACGGCTCGTATGCAAGATGCGGGATATTGATGTAGGTGTTGCTGAGAGAAAGGAGAGTATTATGGCGCAGGCATATCTTGCGGCGAAAGAGAGAATACCCTTCCTCGCCAAGATTCTTAGGTTTACTCCACAGGCTGTCGCATTGGAAGAGGAAGAGCGCAGGATTCCTGAACTTGAGGAGCTTATCAGGCAGGACTCTGGATCTGTGGATGAAGCATTGGCATATATCGACAGGATATGCTTTCGCCTGGCATATGAAATTGCAAATACGACGAATCAGCTTGCCTATTCAAGAGTGAATTTGACCAATGTGCTCAAGCAGTACTTGCTTGATGAGACGCTGCAAAGGGCTGAAACTGAGCCGAGGGTTCCTGGAATCTTCGCGAAATCGTGCAGGATCGCAAGCATTCTTTGTGATGATCCTGGCAAAAGGATGGGACTTCTGAAGAGGGGCCTTGAGATCAGGAAACAATACGGGAACTGTGTGTATGAAGACAATATCGAGAATGCATATTTTCATCTGCATCTTACGAGCCAGCGATTCTTGCGTGAGAGCGAGTTTGATAACGAGAATTGGAAGTCGTTTCTGGATAATCTTGAAGAGGCAATAACTCGCATGGGACAGGTGCAGGGGAATGTTCCAGCTAATGCAGGGAGGGTGCTTCATTATCTCCTGTTTGAGGCATATGAGTTCTTTGCTCAAGTAGGTGCAGAAAAGTCCTTCTATCTCTCGCGGTTTGCGAAGGCAAGCATTGCCGATGTTGATGATATTATCATCAGGCACCATCGCGCATTTGATAGGATGTTGATTCCACTGGACAGGTTCCCGAAAGCCATATAAACAGTCCTTACAAGGTTATTTTCAATGATTAAGCACTCATTCATCTTTCTTGACAGGATCGGCCAACGATTTGAGAGAAGATTATGGGAAGAGGGCGTCTTGACTTGGGATCAGTTTTGCGATGCTGAGAGGATCAAGGGCATTTCTGGCATGAAGAAGATGTTTCTGGACAGGAAGCTTGCAGCTGCAAGAACTGCTATTGAGGAAGAGGATGCTTCTTTTTTTGCAGATCAATTTCCTTTTCAGGAATCCTGGCGTTTATATGATGAATTCAAGGATGATGCAGTATTTCTTGACATCGAGACTGCTGATTATTATGGATCAATTACTGTTATCGGACTTTATGACGGACAGGAGACAAAGATGATGATCAGGGGTTTCAACCTCAATAAGGATATTCTCGAGCAAGAACTGAAAAAGTATAAGCTCATCATCACCTTCAATGGGGCAAGCTTTGACCTTCCCATCATCAGGCGATACTTTGGAAACATCATCCCAAAGATCCCACATATTGATTTGCGCGGTGTCTGTTCGCGAATCGGTCTTGTCGGTGGCCTCAAGCGGATCGAACAGGAGATTGGCATCAAGCGCCCTGATGATCTCTTGCACGTGTATGGTGATGATGCAGTCTGGCTGTGGCACAAGTTCAAGGAGACCCAGGACATGAAGTATCTGGACACCCTCATCAGGTATAATGAAGAGGATATCATCAACCTAAAACCGCTAGCAGAGTTTGCGATCCCGCGGTTGTGGAAAAAGACATTTCTGATGAGGGATACATCACTTACAGGAATTACTCAATTAAGGGCTTGATTCAAGAAACGATAATATTATTTCTTGTCAAGTACTGCTGTGTAGACATCATTCATTCGTGCATACATCTCTTCCCTTTTTGGTGTGAAGTGGTGATTCATCTCAGAGAGAGCTCCACCATTGCCAACTGGTTCGTACAGACACATTTTCGCACGGTTTGCATCTTCTTCTCGGATATGTTCTTTTGTTAGGGTATATGTTGTTGCAATCGATCCAAAAAGGAGAGGGATTGCAAGTGCTAAGGTTGAACAGAATCCTGTCCGTAAACCTGTAGTGTATCCATGTTCCCAATTTGATTCTTTTTTCTTAGTTATTTCCATTTTTTTTCCTCCGATTTCTTGCATTCTTTCTATTTTCTATGATGTTGGCATTTGTGATTTCCATCGCGCAAGGACCCGATCTCTTTGATACCACGCAGGGTCAACTGGGACATCATTTTTGAAAATCGTGATTTCTGTATATCCTCGCGCTTCAGTAATATGTGTGAGAGATCTGTCCACGACTTCCTCAACAGAGAGCCAATATTGCTTTTTTCCATTTGGTCGCAATCTTTCTTCATTTCCAGTACAGACTGTGTTGACATCGATGAAGGTTACCCCAACCGCATCATCCTTTGCTGAGAGCGCTCTAAGTTCCTTGCGCAGTATGTCTTTTGAAGCAGAATACGAATGCCAGAAGGGAACATGGTAACGGTCACTCACAGAGCCAAAAGCGCCAATACACAATGGAATGCCTTGATCATGGGCCTTCTTGTAGAGAATGCTGACAACATTTCTACAGGTTTCCACATTTGATGAATAGACTTCATCATCAATACCGTCGTCATTCGTATCCACTTCGGGTCCGCAATCCTCTATTTTCTCTTCGAATTTGAATCCTCCTACCGCATGGATATATATGATCTCATCTATTCCTTTCAGGTCTATTGTTCCAAGTGCACTTTCTGTTCTGCCTTGGTCTGTGAGGTCCACAATGAGTGTCTCGATGCATGACTCTGAATCCTCGTGTCTGGCAATGCCGATGACTCTTGTTTGCTTGTCTCGCATCAGGCGTTCTGCGTACGTCCTGCCAAGCTTCCCTGATACTCCTGAGATGATTGCGAGTTTCATGTTCTCACCTTTTATTACTCAACAATAGTATCAGAAACCTTATTATTCTTTGGTTCAATAATAATTAAACCAAAAAGTTTAAAAATATAAGTAATCTATAAAGTTCAATGGCTATTTCAACAACTCTTCCCTTTGGACGTGAAGACAATCTCAAAAACCTCGTCTTCACCATCCTCACGAAAGAATATCCTCTTAAGATTATCCATCTCACCAACTATATCAGAAAAAGATATGGTCGTACAGTCACATTTCAGGCAGTGCGAAAAGCAGTCCTCGAACTTAAAGAAGAAGGAGTGCTCACACAAGAAGACCACATGTTTTGCATTAATGCATCATGGATTCTTGAGGCAAAAACAAGTCTTGACAAGATTTATGCTGACTTGAAAAAACCCGTGTCCAAACCAAAGGATGAAGAATCTATTGGTGGAGAAGTCTCTGTCTTCACCTTCCAAAGTCTCAATGAGCTTATGCGATTCTGGCAAGAACTCATTGATGACTGGTATCGACAACTTCCACCGAAACCCAAAGGAAAAATAATAAATTGCTACCAGGCAGCTCATGCCTGGGAAGCACTCTTACATCTTGACAAAGAAAAAGAGGTCATGGGAAAACTCAAGAAAAAAGGAGTGCATTCAATTATTCTTTGCACGAGTAACACACCATTAGATAGGAATATCAGAAACTTTTACAAGAAGATCAAAATATCCCTGCACATCAGCCCATCAAGTGCGTCTTTCGACAAAGGATTCTATGTCGGAACGTACGGAGACCTCATCATCCAGACGCAATATCCAGAAACAATCGTCAAGCAATTGGATCTCTTTTTCAAGAGAAATGATTCTCTTGAGAATCTTGACCTTCACGAACTTTCTGAAATAGTGAATATGCGAATTGCCATGAAACTCACTGTCATTAAGAACAAGGCCATGGCTGAACAGATGAACAAATCAATTCTTGGACAGATATGAGTTTTGGGCGGCACGGGCGGAACTCAATGCAAACCAAAGGTTTGCATGAGCATGTGAACTTCGTTCACATTGCTTCCGGAATCTTCTGGGATTCATTCGAAACTGTCAGAAATTTCCTAGAGGGAAATTTCTGATCTTCCATAAAAAATCCGACAGGATTCTTGCAGAATCACAATTCTTTCGGAAAACTCCGAAAATAATACACGCAGAAAGACGTTTATTTCGGAAATATTTTATAAGATGCGTTTTATTTTTTCTGTTAGTAAAAGAGTTTCTCGATGATATATCACTTCTTGGTTATTTTCTTTGTCTCGCCCATCGTCTTCACGAAAGTCTTCTCGATAATAAGCGTTCCCATGTAGCCGCATTCCTTGCACCGGTATGTTCCTGTCATTCCGCCAAGATAAGCATAGATACTTGGTGAGTTGCACCTGGGACAGTAAATGGCTTTTTCTTTCATAATGCTGTGTTAATACAGCAAGATTTTTAAATGTTCCCAGACAGATGGATATGTATGATCGTTCCAGACTACAGAGGGGGAAGCATTGTGAACCTGATGAGTTCAATCATCAATGCACGAGGCGGAAAAAGCCCTTACCCTGAAGCACACATGCTTCCAGGTAAATCCCTGAAAGGAAAGAAGATCGTCTTATTCATGTTTGATGGCCTCGGCTATTGGTATCTGCAGAAATATGGGCAAGGATCATTCTTGCAGAAGAATTGCAAAGGAAGATTGACTGCAGCATTTCCTGCGACAACTCCTGTCGGTGTGACAACGTATTACACCGGCCTTCCTCCGCAGCAGACTGCAGTCACTGGCTGGTTCTCTTATTTTAAGGAATTGGGTTTGGTGGGAACGCCTATTCGACACATGTCAAGGTTTCAGCAATTTCCACTTGGAGATATTGACAAGGGACCATTAGGCTATCTCAAGAAAGAATCTTTTTCATACAAGATAAAAGGTAAATGTGCTGTTGTCATCGACAAGAGAATCGCATTTAGTCCATATAATAGGATTGTTTCTGGCAAAGCAAGTATATATCCCCATAAGACCTTGGAAGGTTGCATCCGCCAAACCATTAAGGCGGTGAATGATGGCTCTTTTTTCACCTATGCGTATTGGGGAGATTTTGATGGCCTCTGTCATGAGATAGGATATGATAGAAAGAAGGTAAAGGAGCATTTTCTCCTGCTTGATCGACTGCTCAAGCGCCTCGCAGTTACGCTTCGAAAAAAGAACACCATTCTGATTGTCTGTGCAGATCATGGTCACATGGTTACTGAGAGGAAAGAACGCTTGTGGCTTTCTGATCATGAAAAATTGAATAAGACATTAATCATGCCATTGTGTGGAGAGCCGCGTCTTCCGTATTGTTATATCGGTATGGGAAAAGAAAAGGAATTTCTATCATACGTTAAGGAGAATATGTCCAAATATTGCATCCCAATCAAGGGAGTTGATGCGATAAAGAAGGAGTGGTTTGGTTTGTTTAATCCTCATCCCAGATTGCAGGAGAGAGTTGGCGATTATATCCTTGTGATGAAAGACAATTTCGTATTTCGTGACCTCATGCCAGGAAGCAAAGATAAGGGACATCGCGGTTTTCATGGTGGTGTTTCTGAGAAGGAGATGTATGTTCCATTGATTGTGGTTTCGTAAATTCTTTATAAATGAACAGATATTCTTATTAAGAAAAAGGGTTTTCCAATTAGTGATTATCCCAATGATCCTCGACATCCCAAAGATTAAGCAGTTGCCGAATCATTGTATCCCTGCAAGTCTCTCTATGGTATTTCATTATCTCGGGTATGATTATTCACAAGAAGAGATTGCCTGTTGGTTCGGGTATGATATTGCTGCGGAAGGAGGGGTGCATACCAGACAAGAGATTGTGAGATGTGCACGCGCATTTGGTTTCTCTGCACAACCGCAAGAACGGATTGGTTTGGAGGGTATCATGACGACAATAGATGCTGGAATTCCTGTATTGACTGTCCTTAATGATATTCGTTATCGGGGAGCAAGCCATGCAGTAGTCGTAAAGGGATACCGGACAAGTCCGAACCAAATCATTGTCAATGATCCACTGTATAAAAGATCAAGGTATTCTTATGGAGAATTTTCAAACAGGTGGAGAATTCGAAGGAAAGATCCTATGAATCAATATGGAATCGTTGTTCATGATTGAGCAATCCTCCAGTCCGCAGTTAGCTGCGTTCCGATCTCTTGTTGTAATGCTGAGTTCCGATCCCTTGTTGTTTCGTTGCGCTCTAATCACTCTTTTTGAAAACTCATCGCGCTAGTCACTGCATCAGAAATTAACTCGCCGGTCTTTGCGTCTATCTTGATGTTGATAACGGCGAGTGTTCCGGTCATCATGGTGATGTTGTACATGAGCCCGTCGTGGTTTTGGAGGACGATGATTTTCTTAGTCACAGGATGCAATGCATATTTTGCTGCATGTAATACCTCACATGCCTTATTTACTGCCTCAATCCCGACCTTGACTTCTTTCATCTCAAGTTTTTTCACTGTATTGTCTTTTTTGAAGACGTCTTCTGGCTCTCCTGATTTGACAGGATTGGTTGAGAAAGTTACCATCTTGTCCTCCTCTGGAGAATAATAAGCAACTTTCCATTCGTCTCCAAGAGTGAACACCATGGCAAGATAATAGTCAGGGTGAATGGTGTGGAATGTTTTGTAGTCTTCAGTTGTTTCGACTGTTTCGACGAGTTCTTTTGGGTGCATTTTAGGGTATCTGATTAATTTTGATGAGCATGCCGTCTGGTCCGGGATTTGCCAGGAAGGATTTTCCTATTTTTCCTGTGGCTTTTGCAACTTCGTGGATGTGCCCGGATATGGCAACTCGGGGTTGGGTGTGCTCGATGAATTTTCTGATTGTCTTGTTTCCTACACTTCGCCCGTTGAGGTGGTCGAGTGGCGTGTTGTAGGGTGGTGCGTGAGAGATGAAGATGTATTGTTTTCCTTTCACGGCATTCTCGAATTCTTTTTGTTTGTGTTCAAGCTCTGAATCGATGTCATTGAATCCGCCACCTCCCCATCCGAAGAAATAATAGTCCTTGTATTTGATGACTTTTTTGTGGATGAAGAGGACATTGGAGAGATTTTTAGTTAGGAGCAGTGTCTCTCGTTCTGTTTCGTGGTTGCCATGGATGATGAATGTCTGAACGCCTATTTCGTCAAGTTCCTTGAGGAGTTTTTCGTAGTTGTTCTCAAAGACTGAGAGGTCTCCTGCGCAGAGGATGACGTCTGCCTCTTTTGCCTTTTTCTTTATTGCATCAAACTTTTTCTTGTCTGCGTGTGTGTCGACAAAGGCGAGGACGTTCATGCCTCTTCAAAACTTGCTTGGGTTTAAATAATTATCCGCAAACTTTATTAATTAGTTCCCTAAGATGATGGTATTGGCAAAAAAGATAATTACCATCTGCAATGCAGGAAAGGAGCGTAGCAGAATTCTTGCAGCTTCATTGGATGAGTTATTGTCAAAGTCTGGCTGGGAAGTGGTTGCACGGGGGACATACGGTCTTATAGATGATAATAAGGGTGTTCCTATCAAATATGGCTGGGTTCCACCCCGAGGGTTTGTTGATCTTATGAAAAGAGAAATCTCCTATCCCAACTATCCTTCACAAATGCTTTCTGAGAAGGAAGCTGAAGAAGCGAAATATATTATTGCGATGGATTCAACTGTGGCTGAACGAGCCAAAAAAAAATTTCCAAAGCATGCGCACAAGGTTATTTTGGCTTTGGAGGCAGTGAAAGAAGAGGATAATCCGTTTGATCCGTATCTTGGCAAGGATATTCCCGATGCGTGGGGAGGGCACTTGTCAAAGAAGGTTTGGAAGTGTTTGCAGGATAAGGATCCTGAACAAAGGGTCCGGAAATTGGAGCGTGAGTTCGGCTCTCTGGATTCCGAGATTAGGGATTATGCAAGAAATTACGATGGGGGGTCTCCGACTGAAATTATGAAGATTCCTAAGCAGTTAAGGGAGTATATGGGGCATAACATAGATACTGACGAAGCATATCTTGAAGAGGCGAAATTGTTGAAAAAAGTGGCACGGGCACTCCACCAAAAGGGGTATTTCAAATGAGACTGTCTCTTGAGAATGGAAAAAAGATTGCGAAGGTATATTCGCTTGGCTCGTTGAAGCGAATCCTTCCAATAAAGGGCGGTCTATCAAATTTTAATTTTGAGATTTTGACAACACAAGGGACGTTCATTGCACGGTGTTCTTCGTTTGACATTGATGGGAAGAGAAAAGAGAGGCTGAATATGCAGATAGATGCGCTTTTGCATATCCACCGTAAAGGCTTTGAATTTGAAGTGCCGCTTCCTTTAAAGAGTGTATCCGGAGGATATGTTCGCAAGATTAGTGGTGCATATTTCTGGGTGTATAGAAAGATTGAGGGGGAGGTTTATGCAGATTTGGAAAAAGTAGATATAAAAAAGGTTGCAGAACTTATGGCAAAGTATCACATCGCGATAAAAGGTTTTCCAATGGAAAAGGATCGTTTTAATGAGTATGATTGTCTAAAGAAGGACTTAAAGAAGATTAAGGGACAGTCGCCAAAAAATGAATTGGATATCCTCGTGAATGAGAACCGTTCCCTCCTTGAGAGGGCTGCCCAGAGGATTATGAATATAAATTTTGGTCCTGAGAGGATACTTACGCATTCTGATTGGTATGTCGGAAATTTAATATTCCGCGATGAGAAGCTGGTCGGGATAATTGATTTCGATAATTTTGAAATTGCTCCGGCAGTTAAGGATATTGCCTGTGCAATCCAGTTGTATTGCATGAAAAATGAACAGTGGGATAAGAAGAAAGTGGACGTGTTTATGCATGAATATTCGAAATATAACACTATTGCCAAGTTTGATAAGTACCATGTCAAGGATCATATCATTCGGGAAAGTCTCTTTACAGCGATGTTCGTTTATTTTCGAAACAAGAAGGCCGATATGAAAAAGAGGCTATTCATGGTGCGTTGGTCAATTGAGTCCATAAAAAATCTTCTCAAGGACGTGGAAGCGGGCCGTTATTTGTAGGTTAATCAACGTAAGTGTTACAACAGGTCCTCAGGTATTGCGATGCTTACCGTGTCGATGGATTTTCCCAGGGTGTAGTTGCTTGCGATGATAATGCATCGGTCTTTTTTTTGGATGAGTTTTTCACGGATTAGAATTTTGATCGCTGCTTTTATTTTTCCAGTTCTTGGAAGATTGGCGAGAATCGGGTTGATTCCCCAGTCGAGCTGGAGTTTTTTCCAGACTGTCTGGTCGCTTGTGATAGCGATTATGGGGATAAGGGGTCGTGTTCCTGCTATTCTTCGTGCTGTATATCCTGAGCGGGTGATACAGATAATCTTGTCTGCGAGGGAGGTGTAGTTTCCGATGCTTGCAGTTATCGTGTCCGAGGCATTTCTGCAGATGAAGTCTTTGAGTTGTCGGGGGTTGCATGTTGCTTTTGCTGCGATTTTTGCCATAGTGGATACGACATGGGCTGGATTTTTCCCGATAGCAGTCTCGCCGGAAAGCATAAGGCAGTCTGCACCGTCGAGGACAGCATTATGCACATCTGCTATCTCTGCGTTTGTCGGTTTGATGTTTGTGATCATGGATTCGAGCATTTCTGTCGCGCAGATGTCGAGGATGCCTCGCTCTTGGCACATATTGAGGAGTTGTTTTTGAGTGTCTGGGACGTCTTCGTAGGGTATTTCGACTGAGAGGTCTCCTCGTGCGACCATGAGGGCTTCGACATGCTCGAGAATCTCGTTGACTTTATCCACTCCTTCCCTGTTTTCTATCTTGGCAATGAGCCCGTAGGGGTATTTTGGGCCAGGCATTTTTTCAAAGACTCGTCGGAAGTTGAGGATGTCTGATTTGTTTCTCACAAAGGAGAGGGCGAAGTATTCAACTTTTTCCCGTTTGCCAAGATGCATAGCTTCAATGTCTTTTTTGGAGAGGGAGGGAATGTTGAGGTGCGTGTTTGGTATGGTGACTGATTTGTTGGGAAGGAGTGTTCCACCCTGTGTAATCTTGAGAATGGCTTCTTTGTCTTTGTATGCAAGAATTGTTGCTGTCATCTTCCCATTGTCAAAAAGGAGATGTGTTCCGGGTTTGACTTCTTTGGAAAAGTCATAGGAGAAATGATTGGGAAAAGCAGGAGTGAGCCCGAGGGAAATTGTTTTTCCTGTGCGAAGTTGGATTTTGTTTTGGAGGCGAACGCGAAGCTCTGGTCCTTTGATGTCAAGAACGATTGGGATGCTCTTGAGTTGACGTACGAGACGTATGCGTTCTTTGAATTCAGGAATTGTACCGTGTGCGGTATTGATGCGAACAGCGTTCATGCCTGATGTGACCATCTTTTTAAGTTCAGAGAGTGTGGAACTTGCAGGTCCGATGGTTGCTAGGATTTTCGTCTTTTGTTCCATGTTATTTCTTGTATGGAGGTTATATTTAAATGCGTTCCTCTTGTCAATGACGACTCTTTCTGGCGTCTCTAATTTCAGCATTTATTTCGTTAGAGGTCATATGTTTATTAATCCTTGTCCGGATGTCCCGAAAATCTTTCAGAATTGCAGTTGTATCTAATTTTTTCATGATCACTGTCTCTTTGTCAAGTGGCATCATTGTGAATATGGTGCTGTCAATTGCACCAATGTAGTCACGGATGTCTTTAGGGATTATTATCTGTCCACGTTCAGACATTTTGGCTGTTTCTATTCCAGTCATCAGATTTAGTACGTTTTTACTATTTATATGTTTTTCGTATTTGAAATTTTTTCAAAAGGTCAAATTTTTATAGAGACGATACTTATCGTTTTTCATGTGGATAGCAAGGATTAGATTCAGTACTGAAAAAACACTTATTGGCGCAGAAGCTGTCAAATATCAAGTGTCCGTATTTGGTTTCCCATTATCATACTCCAAGCAAGGAAGATGGATGATTGTACAGTTGGCAGGCACAATCATAGGAGCTGATGAAAACAAGAGAAGATTTATTGCGGCATTAAGAAAGAAGAAGAGAGTAATGAATCTTGAACTCAATAATGATTTTCTGATAGCTATTATTAAAGAACCACACTTTATCGATAAACTCTATACCAAAGACATTATACATGTTGAGCCTGCACTGATCTCAGAGAAAGGATATGAATTGCTTTCAGTTGGTTCTTTCGATAGAGAAAAGGTAGTTGCCGTCTCACAGATATTTATCGAGAGATACCAAGGAAAATTGTTATCAATACAAAAGAAGAGTATCCATTCGCTTTCAATAATGAAAATTCGACCTGAATTAACAGAAAAGCAAAAAATTGCAGTTGAGTTGGCCGTAAAGAACGGGTATTATCAATCGCCAAGAAAAATTGATCTGGTTCGGTTGGCAAGGATGGCCGGGTTGAGTTATGCAACCTACCAAGTACATTTGCGCAAGGCTGAAGCAAAATTGTTACCAAACATGATCGAATAAGCGATACATATCGCTATAATAATAATATGTTTCTTCGAGTTACTCTTTTTTGAGAGTGACATGAAAACAATCAATGATTATCTTTCACATGAGGGTATTCTCAAATATCAGGAGGAATGGGAAAGTTTCAAGGAAAAGTATGTGTTAAATACGAGTAAAAATACCCATTCAGGTCTTCCTGTGATAAGCAGAGTGTACAGGTTTGATACTTCTCAAATATTTAGGGCCCACGTGTTCAATAAGAGATTGCGAAGTTTTGATCCTTATCATCAAGCAGATAAATGCATCCAGCCGTTCTATCACGCACAACATTATATCATGGTTGGAGAACAGATGTATAGCGCTTGTTCAAGGATGATTATTGGTGATGAATATGATAAGAAAATTGCAAAGGATGTCCCTATAGAGTTTCGCTGGAAAAAGCCACTTTTTTGGTCTGATAATATTTCCATTGAGCTAATAAGGGAAGAATGTGGGACTGTCAGTGAATATGAGAAAGAAATGGGTTACTTTACGTTGTACTCTGATAAGACCGGCAAAGTGTTATCAAGGATGAGTGCGACATCATTTTGGCAGTCGCGATCCTTCATCGAATCAATTCGACAGATACAGGAAGGAAATCTTGATGCAATCGATGCGCTTGTGAGGAAAATCGAGATGCAGGCAATCAATCATACTCGATTGAAAAGACCAAGAACTACATTACGATCGACTAAAGAGGAACTCATCTATTCATTGCGTCAAGGATATATACCAGAATTGGATGTATTGGATTATTTTTCGTTGTGGGAATAAACTCAAAAAGGGTCAAAACAAAGACACTTATATTAACAGATATTACAAAGACGACAACTTTTTAAATCATGCCCTTTCTCATTTTTGCAGGTGATATTATGGATACTGGTGCAACCTATGAAGTAAAGGATATAAAATTTGCAGAGCAGGGTAAGATGAATGTAGAGCTTGCCAGAATGGAGATGGGTTCTCTTCTGAAGATAAAAGAACGATTCTCTAAGGAATTACCGCTCAAGGGTATTCGTGTCGGAATGGCTCTCCACGTGACGAAAGAGACTGCTGTCCTTGTTGAAACATTGAGAGCGGGCGGTGCTGAAGTGGCAATCACGGGTTGCAATCCTCTCTCGACGCAGGATGATGTCGCATCTTTCCTCGCGAAGGAAGGTGTCCACGTCTGGGCGTATAAGGGCGAGTCAAAGGATGATTATTATAAGTATATCACAAATGTCATCAAGTTCAAGCCCCATATTACGATTGATGATGGCTGTGACTTGGTCACAGAGATCCATACCAAGCATCCTGAGCTCATAAAGGATGTCATTGGCGGGTGTGAAGAGACAACGACAGGCATCATCCGCCTGAAGGCAATGGAAAAGGATAAAGCGCTCAAGTACCCAGTCGTCGCAGTCAATGACAATAAGACGAAACATCTCTTGGATAACTATTATGGGACTGGCCAGTCGACGATCGATGGCATCATCAGGGCAAGTAACATCTTGTTTGCAGGAAAGACGGTTGTTATTGTAGGGTATGGCTCCTGCGGCAAGGGCGCAAGCCTTCGCGCAAAAGGTCTTGGCTCAAATGTGATAGTGACTGAGGTTGCATTCTTCCCGGCGCTCCAGGCGAAGATGGATGGCTTTCGGGTCATGCCGATGAAAGAGGCAGCGCCCCTCGGGGATATCTTCATAACACTCACGGGAAATAAGGATGTCATAACGCTTGAGCATATGAAGCTCATGAAGGAGGGTGCGATTTTCTGCAACAGTGGTCATTTCACGAATGAGATTGCGGTTGATGCTCTTGAAAAGGCAGCATCAAAGAAGCGACGGATGCGACCCTATTTTGATGAATACACACTAAATGGTAAAAAGATTTTTCTTGCAGGTGAAGGCCGACTTGTAAATCTCGCTTGCGCTGAGGGTCATCCATCAATGGTCATGGCAACAAGCTTTTG
>JBDRSD010000002.1:0-4492 GCA_043825215.1 Nanobdellota archaeon | reverse complement strand
TTTTCTCAAGAAGCTCAATGATGCCTGCTGGCTCATGAATATCGACGTGGATCACTCTTTGTTATTATCCCTCAGGTTCATATTCATTTCGGCCAGATGTCCAGTGAAGTTTCCGAAAAAATTCAGAAGGTGCCGAAAATTGAGGCAGTAGAAATGGACGACTAAAACCGACAACTTTTTAAACATTCCTATATTTAGGATTGTTTATTCCTAAAAAGAGGAATTATGCTGACGAAAGAAGTTGAGCTCCTCATACCTTTTGTGAAGGAGCCTTGGAAGAAGAGGACGTTCAAGGAGATTAAGAAGCTATCGAAAAAGACCTCGGATAGCTATGTCTTCACGAGCTTAAAGGGATTTGTAAAGCAAGGATTCTTGAAAGAAGAATCCGCAGGTAATGTCGTCTTGTATTCATTGAACTTGGCTGAGATGAGAACCCAGAATTATGCAGGATTTCTTGCTGAAAATCAGGCGTGGAACACGAAACACCTACCGTTTCCTCTCCTGAAGAATATCATCGGGCAGATC
This sequence comes from Nanobdellota archaeon, assembly GCA_043825215.1. Lineage (GTDB taxonomy): Archaea > Nanobdellota > Nanobdellia > Woesearchaeales > JAHJEM01 > JAHJEM01. The sequence goes on along the minus strand of JBDRSD010000002.1, from coordinate 3,967 downwards.
CTCACTCCGTACTACACATTCATTGTCACGGGCAGCTATGCGAGGAACAAACAAAAGCCGACTTCTGACATCGATATTGTCCTGATCATAGATGAAGAAAATGACCCGAAGAGTCACTATGCCCAAATCAGGCATACGTGTGAATTATCCATTCCTCCGGGGCATCCGTATGTTTTCCGGAAATCAGAGTTTTTGCTCATGCTGACAAACGAAGAATTTAATTATGGGAAGGAAATAGCCAAGAATAACCTCATCCTTCACGGAGGTAGCGCATATTATACGATCATGCACGAGGCGATAAAGAATGGATTCAATGACACGAAGCTATCTTGAAAGGGCAGACAACGAGATCATCATCGCAGCAACCTTGAAACGGTTGAGCGAAGATAAGGAAGCGAAACGATTCTTTGCCATCGACGGACGTCTCACCTTCTATAGCGGAGTCATCTCTCACTCGTATTACAGCATCTTCTACTGCGCCCAAGCCATGCTCATCACGAAAAACATCAAGCCAGAAGCGCCAAACGTCCACCAGAAGACTTTCGATGCCTTCAAGGAACAGTTTGTGGATACAGGAATTCTGGATGTAAAACTCTTCGAGATATACAAGAAGCTCGTTATCAGAGCAGATGCTCTCCTCGATATCTTTAAGGACGAGAAATGGAAGCGAGGACACTTCACCTACAAGACAATACCGCAAGCGAACCAGGAACCTGCAGACGACAGCCTCAAGAACGCCAGGCTCTTCTTTACCAACATCAATAAAATTATAAGCAAGTGAAATTGCAATACAATCCTTAAAAACTCGAACTTCTTCTCTTTTTCTCATGATCTGCAATATCATGGAGGAGTTGCAACGATGTGATCTTAGTCGTCAACCTGATACGCGAAAGTTCTGTCCTTCGGGCATGTAACTCAAAGTTCACAGCCCACCCCGGGCGTTTTTTCCTTGGGGCCAACGCCCCTCTACGTTAATACCAAAAAAAGGTAAAATTTTACCAAAAATAGGTAAATTATTTAAATGAGGGATGATATCTCATGCGCATGAAGCCGGAAGACAAGGTGTACCAGGCATATTTTGAATTACAGGAAAAAAAACTATACTATAATCAGATCAAGGAATGTACAAAACTGTCCCATAGCTCGCTTCAGAATGCTCTGGGAAAGCTCACGAAAGAGAGGATTTTGGCATTGGAAAAGACGAAGCAAAATTCCTTCTACAATATGGCAAACAAGAAACTTTTTGCATTGAAATTTTCCGAGATTGCAGTGAGGAAATTCAGCCAGCTGAATATCGGCGTGAAGAACCCTTTGAAGCATTTTCTTGAAGAACTACCAAAGGGAATATTCACGATAGTCTTATTCGGATCAGCGTCTAGAAAGGAAGAAACCGCAAGAAGCGATATTGACATCCTGGTAGTTTCAGACAAGAAGCTCAATCTGAAAGCAAACAAGAGGAATGCGGAAGTAGCATCGAAATATCCCCTCTCAATCTTCGAGGCGACAGTCTCCCAGTTCATGGAATGCAAAGATGATGTCATACAGCAGGCAAGAAAGACCGGATTTCCAATCCATAAGGAGCAGAATTATTATGAGGCGGTGCTAGAATGAATATAGACAAGCTGTTCGAAGACAGGAAATATCTTGATGAAGAGATGGGGGGTTTCACCTCAAAAAAGCAGATAAGGCGAATTGAAGAGAACAAAGAATTAGTCGATTCCCATATGAAAAAGGCACGCCACAATCTTGAATTCTACAAGCTCAACAAGGAGCATGACAACTATGGTGACTGGCTCAAGGCAGAGGAGATGCTACAGTCCTGATATCTGATAGGAAGGATATTAAGAACCCTCGGAACACTAGACATGCGACATCCCAAACGCAAAAACGACCATTTTTTGTCCGTTCACCAAATGCCGTTATATGCTGTGTGGACAAGGAATTCTAGTGTTATACGGGTTTTCACAGCGGGGAGAGTGAGGGTTCTATTTTTTTGTTCATAGTGACAATTCTGATAATTCTCTATTATTTTTTGAGAAGAATATTATTCTTTTATCTTAAAATGTTGTCCTTCACTCCGGCCCCTTACGGGCACTTTCGCTCCGGACAATCAGAGGGTCGATGTGCAATAATTTTGTTGTGGGGATTTCTTTCAGAGAGTCATGCAAGGAGAAAAGTGCGAGCAGGAAATGGGTAAAAGTGGATATTATTGGTTTTTTGTCCGTTTGTCAAATGTGGTTATATGACTTATGGACAAGGAATTTCGAGGTTATACGAGGTTTGGAGGTGGAATGAATTAGGTGTTTATTTTTCTTAGTAATTACGGACAAGATTTACCTTTTATTGTTTTTCTGCATTGTGTAGGAGTCTATTGTATTCTTTGCTTGATATTTCTCCAGCGTACTTTTCTTGCATTGTTGTCATTATTCTTTTTCTGAGCTTGAAAGCGTTTGCGTTCTTTGAATATGCTGTCCAGCCTTCAAGGAAATCGTAAACCTGATCGTATAGAATATTTCCTTCTGAGAATTCGATGTTTATGGTATCGCATTTTCTCTTGAATTTGTTAAGGTTCTGTTTCTTGATCAGAATGTGGTGTGGGAATACACGAAAACCTAGAAATCCTATACCTTGATAAATTGGTGAGATTCGTGACTTTTCTGGGTGAAGGTCAAGAAACAGTTCGCTTTTTAGGTAATGTTTTATTTTTTCCTTGTATTCTTCGAGGTACTCTTTTGAGTGGTGCAAGATGACAAAGTCATCAACATAGCGGATGTAATATTTAGCACGTAGTTCGTGTTTGATGTATTGATCAAGCTCGTTAAGATAGATGTTAGCGAAAAACTGGCTGGTGAGGTTTCCTAGCGGCATTCCTTTCCCGTTTGTTGCATGGTTATGCAATATTCTTCTAATAAGCCATATTACTCTTTGGTCAGAAATTCGTCTACCGATGATGCAAAGGAGTGTGTGGTGGTTGACTGTGTCGAAGTAGTGCTTGACGTCTGCCTTGAGGGAGTAAGCTGGGCGGCTGAAGTTCTTGGATGCTTTCCTCTTGAATGCATTGTATCTTGCAATAGCTTTAAGTGCACCTTTACCGATTCGGTTGGCGTAGCTGTCATGGATGAATGTCTTGTCGAATGTTGGTTCGATGATATTACATAGTGCGTGATGGATAATTCGATCTCGAAAGTCTGATTTGCTGATCTTTCGTGTCTTTGGGTCGCGGATGATGAAGGATTGCAGCGGCCTTGGCTTGTACGTGTGGAGAAAAAGTTCAGACTGCAGCTGGAGGAGGTTGTTCTTCAGGTCTTTTTCGAATGCGATTACGTCTGGTTTGAGTGTCTTCCTTTTTCTTGCTTTTTTGAATGCTCGTTCAAGATTTTCGTAGTTGCAGAGTTTGGAGTAGAGGTTAATAGTGTGCCTTGGTGTTTGCGCTATTCGCAAGAAACGGGCGTTGTTGTTGAGGTTGTTGTTGCCGTTGGCATTGGAATTGTTGTTGAGATTGTTGGCGTACAAGGCCCGCACCTGTGTAGCTCCTTCACCGTCTTTCCACTGCCGTGGCATTCCTGCCTTGGCTGTATTTCATGATCCTAACAATTCATTTCTTGGACCGTAATGAAAGAGCATGTAGCCCCAAGCACCATTGCCATTCTATTGATGGCGCAGGCACAATTATGTACCATCGGGGGTTCTATTTAAATGTGCTCATTTTTTTCTGCGGCCGCTTCGCGGCGGTGACGTTGGGGCCGACTCGCAAGAAACGGGCGAGGCTGCTGAGGCTGCCGTTGCCGCCGGCATAGGAACTGCAGTCGAGATAGCCGGCGTACACGGCCCGCACCTGGTCTGCTTCAGGATTATTCACGAGATAGAATCCCATTGCTTGGTCTTTCACTGTAAAAATGACATCTACGTACCTTCGCAAGAGGTCTTCGTCCCCTTCGAGAGCAACTGTCCATCCCGGATGTACAAG
>JBDRSD010000001.1:0-21281 GCA_043825215.1 Nanobdellota archaeon | reverse complement strand
TTTTCTCATAGATTTCTAGGACGTTGTCTGTGATGTTGATTTTTCCTCCGGTGACTGCTTTGACTGTTCTTGCCATTTTAGTGTTTACATGTAAACACAAAGTTTATATACTTTTCGGTTTTATTGTGGGATATCATGATGATTTCCAACAAGGACGTTAGCAATGTGAACCGGATTATCGAAGAGATTATTGACTTGTACAAGGAGCAGACTGTTGATTCTCCTCGTGATTGGAGAACATACGAGGAACGTGTGGCTTTTCGCATACGAAAAGCAATGGAAGAGCTTGAGCCATTGATCAACGAAGCAGTTTCCACAATACGTATCGTGCGAGATGATCCTAGAGGAAGACACGCGGATCTTTCTCTCAAGCAGAAAACAAGCTTGCTATTGCTTAAGCACTTGTTCCAAAGAAGCAATCGGGAAATGTCTGCAATGCTTGTCGTCTTTAGCCTGCTCTCAGGTATTGATGTGAGCTACAAAACAGTAGAACGTCTCTACTCTGACGAGAACGTCACTCTTGTCTTGCATAACCTACACCAGCTCCTGCTCAAGAAAAAAGGTGTGCAGACAGCGAACACGACAGGAGATGGAACAGGATACACACTCACGATAAAAAAACATTACGCAACAGAAACATCGACGAGAAAAGAAAAAGCAAAAAAATCCACGAAAACCATGAAATTCGCATATCGTTTTCGACTCATGGACCTGGACACACGCATGTACCTTGCATCCGGAGCAAGCTTTCGTAGCGAAAACGACGCATACCTCAAAGCCATGACCATGGCTAAAGAATTGCACATTGAGCTCGAAAGCATACGCTTGGACAAGTACTACAGCGGACAGAGCCGCATCAAATTCCTCACAGAACAATTCGACGGTATCACAATATATGTTCTACCTAAGAAGAATTCGACCATACGAGGATCAACAGCCTGGAAAAAAATGCTCCACCACTACACAACAGACCCGCATGGCTACTTGGAAGAATATTACAGACGAAACCAGTCAGAAAGCGGATTTTCCGAAGACAAACGCCGCATGGGATGGAAAATCGCACAACAACTACCAGAACGGATCGATACAGCAGAAACACTCACCACACTCTGGCACAACCTCTTCTGGCTCAACTAAAAAAGAATTCTGTCCCACAGCCAACCAAAGCATAAACTATATAAATAAAAGCCCTTCAAAGGATCCTATGCAGAAAAGGGGTGGAAAACCAGGACAGGCATGGTCTCTTGACCTGATCATAGCAGTCGTGATTTTCGTCGTCGTCATGACACTCTTCTACACGCTTCTCGTCCGCGAACCAAAAGCAGACATAACACTCCTCAAACGGGAGGGAAAATACATCAGCGACCGGCTTCCCGTCGGAAGCGGCGGAGGCAACTGCTCCTTCATAGACGGAAGATACGTGGACATCGACCAGATCCAAAAATGCTACCTCAGCGATGCTGATCAGTTCAAGCAGGAGAACAACATCAAATCCCGATTTTGTATCTATATGACAGACCAGAACGGCCGCGTGATAACAATCGACAACAGGACAGGATTCGGATTCAATGACCTCAACATCTCAGGAGTCCCCTGTGGAGAGCAGGCAATCGGGGTTGATTGAATGATCCCTTTTCTTACCTACCTTCTGCTCATACTTATATTAATCATCCTCGGCAATGTCGGGCTGTATATCGCAGCCAAGGCCAAAGAAGAACTCCGGCCTGGAAAACGCGTGTTTATTATCGCAGGGCATATCACGCTCGCACTCTTGTTCATCCTCATTGCCATATTCTATTCCCTCAATGCAATCAGTCTCGTCATCCTTGTCACAATCTACCTCACAACCATCCTCATCAACAAAGAGCATTATTCCTATATGATCCTTGGCATGCTTCTCTCGCTCGGCCTCCACGATGCCTTTCTCCAACTCATCCTTGCAGCATTGATTGCCATCTACCTGCTCTTCTCGTCCGCACTCATCTACCTCTATGCCATCGAAAAAAAACTGTCCAAAAAGGCGTTGTTTCTCTTATCCATGCAGCTCTACCTTCTTTTCCTCGGCATATCCTTGCTTGGCTATCTCTTCAAGTCACAAATTATTTATAGCTAAAAATTATCACATCTTCCATGAAACATTGGATGATCCTCTTCATATCCCTTTTCATCTTGTCCTCATATACATCAGCAAACCAGGTTGTCGGACAAGTCATCCTCCGGGTGGAGAACAGGATTCCAACTGTGCTTGACATCACCTTCTCACCGCAAGCACCCTATCCTGATGACATCCTCTCCTGCATTCCAGACATCGAAGATGAGCAGCCAAAGGAAGTTCGCATCGATTATTCTTGGGAGCGAAACGGGGTTGCCATCGAAAACAATGCAGCGATCCTGCAAGACTTGAGGGCGGATGATGCCATTACCTGCACGGCAACACCAACGGACGATGAAGGAGCTATCGGAAAGTCTTTCAAGAAGACAATCACCATCCAGACGCCAACAGCAGCCGCGAAAATGACAAAGACCCTTGCGAATGCCTTTGGGAAAGACATCAATCTTGCCCAGAGCACGAAACTCGAAGAGCAGGGGCTATCCGCAATCACAGGCTACGTCGTCTACGAAGGAATCGGCATCGGAAACCTCCTCTGGCTCCTCATCATACTGCTCATCGTTTCCGCGTTGCTTCTCTCTGTCCTCGTTCTCAGGCACAAGCGTCAATAGACAAATGCCCCTACTGACATCTTACGAGATAGCTTCTATGAATCGTATGCTTTTTAAATTAAATGAATTTCTTTTCTTGTTATGCCCCTATCGTTCAGCTTGGATAGGATGTGAGCTTGCGGTCATGGAAGCATGGCAAAGAGCTTAAGACCTGGGTTCAAATCCCAGTAGGGGCAGGTTCTATTTTTTTCGAAGGATTTTCGAAATTTTAAGGCAAACTTTATGAACGAATAACTGTTTGGCAATAACATGGATCGTTACTATTTTGATACTTCTATCTGGCTTGATATTTTTGAGAAGAGGGAAAGAAATGGTGAAGTGGCAAAGCGGCTCATGGAAAAGATCATTGAAGACGATGCTATTGTCGTGTATTCTGATATGGTGGTGCTGGAATTATCCAACCTTGGATATTCCCAAATTGAGATTCAGAGGATTTTAGGAATTGCAAAACCAGATCACATTTTGCGCGTACAAGTGAATAAGGTGCAGTTACAGGAAGGTAAAAGGATAGCGAGAAAGAGGGGTATTTCTGCGGGTGATGCCATCCATGCAATCATGTCCAGAGATACAGAATCTTGCCTGGTGACGCGTGATGCGGATTTCGAGAAGCTCAAAGATGTCAATAAGGCCGTTTTGCCAGAAGATCTATGCTAGCTTTTTCACAAGATCCAATACCGCTTTCTTCCTTGCGCGATGCAGTTCTATTGATGTGGTCTTTTTCTTGCTTGCTCCAAACACTTCTTCGAGCCGGAGGAGTGCTTTTTCCTTTTCCAAGTCCTTGATCTTGTCGCGGATGGCCTCGCGGACAAATTCAGCCTTTGTCGAATACCTGTTTCCCTTCATGGCCGTTTCAATGTCCTTGAGAAAATCATCTTCAAACCTGATTGAAATTGTTGTCACCATTGTAGCATTATGTATTACATATTGCTATATAAATCTTGCGCTTTTTCCAACCAAAAAACGTATAAATGATTGCAATACAAAGCATAGAAATATCAAATTCTTTCCCAAAAAGATGTAACCTAAAATGTTTATCCCATAGGGGCAGTTTTTTTCTTTTTGTGCGTGAAGACTTCGAGATCTGGGTTGTTTGTGTTTTGGAAAAACACAAACTCCAGTAACTCTGTTACTGGCTGTTTGCAGATGCGAAGCAGGACACAAACTCGAGCAAATGCTTGCATTTGCGTGGACAAATCCCTACAAGAGAATTGTTGATATGGGAGAAAAGATCATCTGACTTTAGGAAGCAATTCCCCGGGCATCTGCTAATCAAACCGTGGCTTGGAAATGATGCCTGTCTTGGAGTTATTAAAGCACGCAGAATCGATCCTTGCAAAATCTTCAACAAAGCGGGTGTGGACGTTTTTCTTGACAGTTATTCTGGAATGTTTGTTGATGATTTCTGCAATCACTCGAATTGCTTCTGCATTGGAGTATGCCTGCGCCCAGTCTTCCTTTTCCACATTCTTCTCAAGGTTGAGGAGGGTCTTGGTCATGGCTTCGGTAAGCGCACGGGTATAGTTCATGAAGTCTGATTTTGCATGGTCAATCATCTTCAATACATCTTGTTTTTGTGTTTGTTCTGCCATGCAGAGCATTATCAGCGCAGTATTCTGATATTTTTCGATTATCAGGCAGAATCAGCTATCTATCCAAATCAGCATTGCTGTGATTTGTCTGGAATTCTTGCACCCCGGCCTTTTTTCGCTTTTTTTCCATCTTTGCAAATCAAAAAATATTTAAACAACCCATGACAGTAATGGATAGTGTTGTGGGTTTACAGACGGTGATTGTGTTGTCCAAAAAAAACGAAAGATATATAAAGGGAAATACACTTCACAGCATATATTACGAAAGATATATGTTAAGATTTGGGGGATATGTGTGAAAACATCAAGAGTATTCAACGTTTTTCTTCGGGAAAAGCCCGCGCTTATGCTTATCCATCTTTTGAACAAGAACCAGTCCATGTACGCAAGCTCGCTTGCCAAGCAGGTCGACTGCACCTATTCCCATGTCGTTAAGATCCTGCAGGAGATGCAAAAGGCAGGACTCATCGGCTTTGAGAAGCAAGGGCGATTGAAAGTCCTCACCCTGACCAAGAAAGGGGAAGAGATCGCAAAGAATATGGATAATATCAGGATGAACCTGTAATTATTCGCAACTTTTGCCTTTAGAACAGAGCAGCATCTAATACTTCTTCAGAAGCACCTTATCTTTCGTGATCTGGATGATGTACTCATCATGGTCATTAAAATGCGTGATCTTTGTGACAACCTCTGGAAGCAGCATGCGTGTACCACGAAAATCAAGAGGACTAATAATCTCATGTGCATGCCCCTTTTCTACATTCATCTCGGCAATGATACTCTTTGCCCCTGACGAGACCTTGTTCTTCTTATACTCCTCTGCTTTCTTATGCACGTATTTTGCAATCATATTAGCCACATTCTTCTTCGTCGCCTTGGTAATTCCCTGCAAGCCTGGACTAATGTTTGCTTCAATAACTAATGGCCCGCGCGCACTTGACATCAATAAATCTACGCCACAAATCTCTGCGCCGATCGCCCGGGCAGTAGAGAGTGCAATCTTTTTCACAAGCTCAGTAGGCTCATACTCCCGTCCTTCACCACCCACATGAATATTCGCACGTTTCTCCTTAATGCTTGCCTTCCTTCGCATTCCAGCAACAACCTTCTCACCAACAACGATAACCCGCACATCCTCGCTTCCTGTCTCAATGTACTCTTGCAATATCACTGGCTGGTTCAATGCTGAGAAGGCGTCGATCAGTGAACTCGCTGCAGCATAACTTTCCGCAAACATGACACCCTTTCCCTGGGTACCTTGAGGAAACTTAAGCATGATCGGATAGTTGAGAGTCTCCAAAAGCTTCCTCGTCGATTCTGGTGTCGAGTTCAGGTAGGTTTTTGGCGTTGGAATACCATGCTTCTCAAGCGCGATCTGTGTAAGAATCTTATCATGCACGACAGTGAATGCTGTCGGCTGGATCGGAAGATAGCACTTATGCTCAAGAATATCTGAAAGCGCCCGCAAGAGATTCGAATAACGAAAAGACCCTTTCACATAGATGCAGTCATAATGAGGGATCGGCTTTCCTTTCACAAGGACAAGACCTTTCTTCCCTGGAAAATGGACTTCGACATCATGCAGATAAATATCATCAACACTTCTAAAATAATTCTTCATCTCAGAAATGGTCCACTGGCTGCTCACTGATCCTAATGAGATGACTGCTGCATTCATACTGCATAAAGAAAAGGAGTGTTTTAAAAATGTTGTGCCTTTGAAAGAATTTCGAGCAAGTTCTTCATTCCGGTTTCTCGTCAACAAAATCCTTGGGCATGATTGGATCTACAAGAAAACCTTCCTGCAGGATGTTCACGCCGATAAGTGCGCGAAAGCGCATATGTTTCCTTTCAGCAAGCGTGAACTTCACCCGAAGCGGCTTTCCATGCAGCTCAATATCTGCCTCGACAACATCTCGCATCCTGGAACCATGCGCGCTCTTGACAAGGGTTGACTCGACGACCGGGCCGAGGTTAAGTTCTTTTGCAAGATTCACATCAATCGAACTCGTCGTCGCACCAGTGTCTACCTTTGCATCTACGTTTATTTCACCATTCTCATGGATTATCTTTATCTTTTCCACAAGCTTTACAATGATCTTTCCTTGGTAAACATCAGGTCGTGATTCGTCCATATGTTCCTCCTATTCAGGGATTGCTACTTCACCTTTCTTCTTCGGTGCCTTCATCTTCTTTGTAATGCCGATCTTCTCATTGCAGCTTTTACACGTGAATATGTACGCAGGAACGCCCAGGAAGGATTTTCTTACATAGGGGGTCGTTGCTTCTCCTGATTTCTTACAGAACGGGCAGGTATACTTAATCTCAACAATAGCCAAGCCTTCTGCCTCTTGTACAGGCAGTTCATGGTTGCATGAATGGCACGCATACACTTCTGACTTCTTGATCACCTTTCCTGTCTTCGGATTGACAGGCTTTCCCATGGTTCCTTTCTTGCATTGCGGACAGAGCGGGTGACACACCCACGCAGTAATATTCCCATTGTTAAGTGACCTGTTCGTAAAGAATAGCAAATTGTCCATATTCTCAGGTTCTTTCATATGTTCACCTCGTACATTCTTCTGAATGATCTCCTTATATATATGCTTTTGCACATTATAGGCTTTGTATGCCTGTCATCAAAATAGCATAGTAGCAAAGCATTAAAAAGGGAACCTATGTCAATACCCATCATGCTTGACAAGGATTTTCCCATAGAGAATGAGGGACAGAAGAAAAAGAAAAGCCTGTTCTATTCCATCCTTGACGGCACGTTCTATTCTGCGATGGTCGGCTTTGGAGAATCCTTCTTCTCAGCATTCGCAGTCTTTCTCAAGGCGACCAACTTCCAGCTCGGTCTCCTCGGCTCAGTGCCGCAGTTCCTTGGGTCCATCTCCCAGCTCCTCTCAGAGAAATTCATCCATCTCTTCAGCTCGCGAAAAAGGTTTGTCGCCCTCGCAGCCATCCTTGAAGCTGTCATCTACATACCGATAGCGCTTGTATTCTTCTTTGGACACCTCAGCGTGCCTCTTCTCATCATCTTCGTCTGCATCTACTGGATATTCGGCATGATAGCAAGTGCCGCGTGGAGCTCGTGGATGGGAGACCTTGTCGATGAAAAAGAGCGGGGTTCCTATTTTGGCAGGAGGAATAAGATTGCCGGCCTCACATCCTTTGTGACCTACCTCATCGCAGGATACCTCCTCCAGCGCTTTGCAGGGGATACGCAGTATTATGGGTTCGTTTTCATCTTTGCCCTCGCGCTGCTCTCTCGCGTAATGTCCTTTCTCTATCTCACCAAAAAATACGAGCCCTACTATGTCGAAGCCAAAGAGACCCGCATGGGATTTTTCGAATTCGTCAAGCAGGCACAGCACAACAACTTCGGCATCTTCGTCATCTTCATGACACTCATGAACTTTGCAGTCTATCTTGCCGCGCCCTATTTTGCAGCGTACATGTTAAAGGACCTCAGGCTCGACTACATGACTTTCGCCTTCATCAACGGCGCGGCAATCATCGTCAAGTACCTCTCCATGCCAGTCTGGGGCAAGATGTCTGACAAGTACGGAACCCTCAAGGTGCTACGCCTGTCAGCATTCCTCATGCCGATTGTGCCCATCCTGTGGGTCTTCGGCGACTCGTTCTGGTATTTGATCATCATCCAGATATATGCCGGATTTGCCTGGGCAGGCCTGGAACTCTCCTCATTCAACTTCATTTTCGACACCACACGTCCATCCCAGCGCGCAAGCTTCGTCTCCTACTACAACGTGTTGAACGGTGTTGCGCTTCTCTTCGGTGCGATCATCGGGTCTGTCATCATCAGATACAACCACGTCTTCTGGTCAAAGTTCATCCTGGTATTCCTGGTATCAGGCATCTTCCGCTTCCTCGTGACGTTCCTCTTTGTCAAGAGGCTCAAGGAAGTGAGAACCGTCGAGTCCATCTCCTACAAGGACCTCTTCTTCAAGGTCATCACAACGATTCCCTCGCAAGGGGTCGTGCACGACATCGTCACCTTCAAGATCGAAGAACAGAACATAGAGACAAAAGACGGAAAGTCAAAGAACTACAAGCTCAAGATCAAGTTCTTGGAAAGCACGTGAGTCCTGGAAATCACGTAGGTCATATTGCACCCTTCTTTCACTCTCAAATTGTTCAAGCCTGCATTTCTGCCAAGATGAGGCACGAGTAGGGGTGACGATTCTCCCATTTCAAGAAAAGCCATTGCCCAAATGGGCAACATCTCTCGCGCACAAGCGCGAGTGTTTCACCATGACTTCGTCATGGATTAACCCGGGCTCTTGCCCGGAACGCTTCCCGCCAGAGGCGGGCAGTAGTTCTTGAAACAAGACGAACTACAAATAATCTAACTACTACTTCACCTTTTGTCAATACAAACGATTTCAACAAGCAATACACCGAGTGCAGAAACACAAGAAATATAAATGCAAGAAAAAAAAATAATTCATGGCTGACTTGTTCAAGGAATTCATCAGGGAATATGCAGGATTTGAGGGAAAGAGTGAAGACGAGTATGCACAAAAGGTCATGGGTGCTATCCAATGGCTCGAGCACTCCTTCTTCATCAGGATCGGGGATTGGTTAGATATCCATCCGACAAGATACCACATCGAGAAGAAAAGCCCACCCGAAGGGAAAGGCTGGTGGGCATTCAAGTTCTTCGGCGACATTACTAATGCAGACGGCAAGAGCAGCTCTTTAGAAAAGCCATACCTTGTCTTTGAGGTATGCTACCTGCCAAGCCAGTCAGAGCCATTTCAAACGGCAATAAAGCACATCTTCAATCCAAGCATGCTCGAACCCACCCTTAAGAAGAACTTTGAAGGCCAACACTTCTCATTTCTCCACGCACTGACATTCATCGTCGGCAGCTTTGTCAAGGCAAGCGCGACAAACCTGCGCGTAAAGCAATTGCAAAACGAAACAGAAAAAGCACATGCAGGCAAAAAGCAGATACAGGAACGCATGCTCAAGGAATCACAGCAGGAAACATTGGCAAGTCTTGGCGTGACTGCCGAAGCAAATCCCAAAGGAGATAAGGTTCTAGAACCCGAACAGATGGCACAGTATGCTGACATCTTCACTAAAGAAGTAACCCTTTTGAAACCCCGGCTCGATCCTCAGATGGAATACGGCATGCATGTCATCCGCTATGGCTCTGCCTCTCTTGTCCTTGAAGAACTCTTTGACAAGTTCCTGCAGGGAGTCAAGGTCACACAGGAATCCGCAGCCACATCAGAAATGAAGATTGATGATGGGATTGAAAAAAGCTATCTAAGGGATCACAATATCGTCTTATTGAGAGCCATAAACATACGGCTCTACAAACAGGAAATCACCTTCCGGTTCGTCCTCTATAATGGTTTTCAGATCATGCGCTGCGATGCCTACCTGAACATTAAGAAGCATCTCACCGGTTCAAGCGGCTCCCTCAAGGTTGGCGATAGCGAAACATTCCGGACTTCACTCCAGTTCAACTTCGTTGCCCTCATCATTGAATGCCTGCGAAACATCAATGATCTTATAAAAAGATAAAAAAAAATTCTACCATCCATACCAGGGATCGTTAATCTTATCCGCATAAGGCAGGTCAATCTCGTTCACTTCTTCCAAGTCATTATCAAGATCGTTCACCTTGATGTACTTTGTTGAGATTGTGTAGAGCAGGTTATCCATGTACAGGCTTCTTTGGACTGTTGCCTGGTTCCACCATCTGACGTAATCAGATGTTGAAGAGGAATGCCTAATCTTTCCCAACTCTTCAAAGCCGTTTGCATCGACATGGAAGACATACGCACCATTCCAGATACTGTTCGAATAGCTGTATTGGTTTTTCTTGTACCGCTCGGTAACTTCAGTCACAGGAATGACGAGCAAGTTCTTCTCAAGTGAGAAGAGAAACGCCTTATGATCGTGGAGAACAGGGCTGTCAGAGCCAGTTGTCCCGATCTCGACCTTATCGACAAGCTTTGGATTTGTGACATCAGTGACGTCAAAGAGCGCTATCTTCACGCCCCCTGTGCTTGTTCCACCCCACGAATTCGTATCTGTCTCCTTTCCCACACCAATGACGTGATTCGCATCATACGGGTGCAAATAATCAGAATAGCCAGGGATCTTCAATTCACCCGCAACCTTTGGATTCTTTGGATTAGAGAGATCAATCACAAAGAACGGGTCCATACGCCGGAATGTGACCATGTAGAGCCTATCCCCCATGAATCTCGTTGAATAGATGCTCTCATCAGGAGCGATTCCCTCGAGTTCGCCTATGGTATTCATGTTCTTATCAAGCACATACACATTGTTGTGCTGGATGCGTTTTTTTGCCCAGATATTGACAGTTGTAGCCACGCGCAGGTTCTCCTTATACTCATCAAGCGAGAACTGGTTCAAGAGCCTGCCATAGACCTCGCCCTTGCCATTATAGGTAAACTGTCCATCATCGATACCAATCTTCTGGATGATCGTCTTAGACTGCTCAAAAGCCTTTTTCACGTCGTACTCTTCCAACGCGTCTGAGATATCAGAGAACATATCCTCATACACGTCCTGGACATCCTCATCACTTGCTGCTTTTTCGAAGAACTTGGTCAAGACTTCAGAAATCTGCTGCCATTCCCTTGATTCTGACTGCTTCTCGTCAATAATATCCATGATGTCATCTTTGAGTTCGCCTTTAAGTTCTGGGACAACGATTTCATAAAATCGATCCTTATCGTATTGATTTCTGTAGCATCCCCACCAACACCAACGATTCTGCTTTTGATATGCAATGTAGATGTTATCAGTTGAGACCATGAGCGTGTTCGAATAACCAAGCATCAAAGTCATGCTGTCGATGAGTTTATCATTTCGTACATCAATAGATGCCAAGGTGTTGAACTGATAGCTCTCTTCTGGATTGTCAAAATAATAGATGGGTGGCATGACGCGCGTCTCTTCTGTTCGTATCATCGGTTCTGGCAGATATGTTGAATAATACGCTCCCTCTTGTGTCACTACATAGACGACACCATCGATCATCCTTGATTGGTAATAACTGCCTGAGATGATGAATGAGTCAATCACTTCGGGATTCTTCCTATTCGAGATATCGTAGATAAGTACATGCGTATTCGTCCTATAGGACTGCTGCGGCTGGATGTCATACATATTAAAGCGGAAGGTCTTCTCATAGGTCTGCACAAAGAGCGTCAACCTGTCCTTATCAATGAACATCTGCTTTGCCTGCGCACGATTATAATAATCAGAATCATCATCGCCAATATTCTTCATCTTGGTCTCAGAGATTATCTTCGCATTCTCACCAGGATATGCATCGATTATAAGCAAGCGATTGTTCTGGATCATGTAGATATACTTGCCATCATTCTTCACAAAATCCCCTTCGTCAACACCCTCGACCTGGACATTGGTCTCTGAATAATCAGACGCGCCACCCGCACCCATTGATTCAGATACGGCCATGTCCATCATCGGTGCGCCAGCCATCTTGGCCATGCCAGAACCTCTGTTCGAAACATCCTGCGTGCCCTGGCTTCTCGCGAGAAACGCCTCAAGTTCAGCAATCGACGCGAACTTCTTCAATTCCTGCGTCGCAACAGGCGTAAGCTCTGCAGAAAGATTGGTTTCTGCGGCTGTGCCAAGGGCTGTTCCCGTATTCGAGCCTGTAATTGGCTCTCCCACATTAATTGGCTCCCCGCCAGGATCTGAGGGAACGGGAATCGTCTGCGTGCAAGCAGCGACGAGTAGTGCAAGGACTCCAACAATGATGAATAGGTTTATGCGTGTCATGACAACGATTGAGACGGGCTTTTATAAATACTTATTGATGGTTTCAATGGGAGTTGCAGTTAAAAATACGTTTGCATGCCAGAAAGATCATAATTGGAGTTGTGGGTAAGAATTGGTTATTGCCCTTTGAGGGTTTTCATCATGCTCTTCTGTGCCTTTTGCAATTCTCCGGGATCTAATTCCTCAAAAGACGAGATGATAGTCAAGATCTCTGGAAATTCGAGCATACCGATGTCCGGGAAACTCTTTGGTTTCCTGAAGGAGATAGGCATCTTCTCTTTCCCGTTGTTCTCCGTGAAGTATCTGGCGATAAGCCTGCCGAGATGGCTTGCATCCGACGGAGTGTTTCCAAGAGAGAGATGCAGGACATTATCAGACTTGCCCGGATCGTAATAGAACACGCCATAGCTTCTTTTAAAACTATTCCCTGGAGAGACATAAATAAGAGCATATGCAGTCGGCATAATATCACCCAATTATTGGGAAAGCTCGTGCATTAATAAGCGTTTGGATTTTTTCCTTCAGTTCTAACGGAGGCGAGTGAATTAAAACATCTTCTTACAAAGCGGAATCATCAAAATGACTGTTATGATGAGATACCAATACCACTCGAACCCTAAGACAAGATTTCTAAATCCTGGCCAGGCAGTCAGTAAAAAAAGCGTGAAAAAAAACACAGTCAATTTGATGAGCGACATGTCGTACCACTTCATCTTTTTAATGACTCCTTCAATCCATGTAATTAAGCTCATTTTTACACCTCATGACTCTCTGAGACTGACTTGTTTAAAAATTTTTCTTTCCAAATATCACTGACAACTCTCAAATTTGCCTAAACATCCTGAATTGAAAAGGACGTGTATGTTTGACGCTGCAACTGTCAAATTCGCAAAGAATGTCGTTAAAATCAAATACTGAAAACGAATCAGTCGTTCCTACGAACTCTTTTCGAAAATAATATCCAAAATTTTATTTTTATCAACGAACGAGTTAACAACATATTTTGCACCAGCTTTTCTTAAATCTTCTATGGAAAAAATGCCTGTTGCTATTCCGACTACATTCACTCCTGTATCAATTCCTGCTTTGATGTCGTTTGGAGTATCGCCAAAAAGAAACACATTTTTGTCAAAAGTAAAGGTAAAATTTTCCTCGGCTCTTTTTATTGCCAATTCAACTAATCTACTTCTGCTTATATCATCATTGCCAAACCCACCTAATTTAAAATACTGGTTTATTCCTATACTTGTCAGTTTCGCTCTTGCAATCGGCTCTAAGTTACCTGTGACCAATCCCAAAATAAATTTCTCCTTTTCGAATTCTTTTAATACATCAAGCACTCCTTCAAGAATAACCGGCTTATTTTTTTCTTTAATTTTTTCATAGAAATCTATCATAGAGTGCATGCACTCCGGCATTTTTTTAATGATAACATCTTCTGTCAAATGGTGTTTTTTTAATACTTCAATGATTATTTGTTGATCAGTCATTCCGCTATGGGGAATTATAGCAATGGTTGTTTCAATACCGAAAACTTCCTTAAATGCATGAGAAAAGGCTAATCCGTGACCTGTTGCCTTTGTCAAAAGCGTCCCGTCAATATCAAATAAAATAAGTTTTGTCATAAATTAATGAAATTAATCTTTATATATAAGACTTTGGTACCAGACAATTTACATAATCAATCATCAGCCCCCTACTTCCTGTCTATAAAAACATTTAAAAAGAACGGTTGCCAAGAACCTGCATGCTCGTCCGAATAACCCTGGCGCTCTTCGTCATCCTCTTCCTCACAGCCTGCGAGAACAACCTGCCAGAAGGATTGCCGACGACACCGCCAACAAGCGAAGGATCAAGCGGGCTGGAAAACATCACAGGCATGGAGGTGACTGGCATGCAACTCATATCCATACATTTCAAGAATAGTCAAGACATCCCAAAGGAATTCACCTGCGAAGGAGACGACATCTCGCCACAGTTTGCCTGGATAAAAGTACCTGACGGAACAAAAAGCTTCGCGCTCTCGATGGTTGACCCTGACACGCCAGGAAGGACGTGGCACCACTGGCTGCTCTACAACATCCCATCCAGTGTGAAGGAATTTGCCAAGGGTGAATACGCAGGCATTGAGGTCGTGAACGACTTCGGCAGATCTGATTACGGAGGACCATGTCCTCCCTCAGGAAAACACCGCTACATATTCGTCATCTACGCACTCGACGTCGAAGATCTCGGAACCGGGATCACCATGGTGAACTACTTTTCACGCGTCGCAGAGCACACGATAGAAAAAGCAGAACTGATTGGACTGTACCAGAAGGTGCGCTGATTCTACAAAAACCCACCCTTTCTCTTATATATTGTAAGCTCTCCTTCCTGCAATTTAATGTATTCATCTAAAAATGCCTCGCAGAACACAGCAAGGTCATGCACGTATGTTCCAGGGATCGTGATGGCGCGCTCAAGCGCAGGTCCGTCCTTCAGCTGCAAGTCATCAAGCATCTGTCCGTGGTTTTTTGCCAACTTCTCTGTGAGTTTCTTTGTCAGGTTGAACGTGCGAAGCAGCTCCAATTTATCCTTGAATCCTTGCATCACTTCGATCTTCATCTCCACTTCAGCATAATACTCCTCCAATGTCCCATACGCTTTCCTGACAGGCACAATCATGTGGGAAACAGAACTTACTACCTGGTCGATAGAAAGCTCCTTTTCCTGAGCATACAAAGATACCTCCTTTGCCAGGCGAACATTATTTTGGCGCATCTTCAAAAGCTCGTATCGCTCTTCCTGCATGTCCCTGACCTTCTCAAACAAAGAATACGGGATCTTGCTCCTTTTCTTGACATAGGTCTCCAGGCGCTCAAGCCCATAGAGAAAAACACTCTGCAAGCCGTCTTTCGTGAAACGGTCCAGCACCTCCTGCGGATCAATCCCTAATTCTGCGAACGATATCTTGATCTTATGTTCCTTGAATGCAAATCCTCCCTTTTGCGTGTATTTCTGGATCAGCTTCTTGAGCCGTTCCTGGATGATGGGGGATGAGATTCCTGCCTCATACGCAGCTCTTGCATGCTGCATGGTCTCTTCAACGAGGTTGATGACACCCAAGACGAGATAGGGAATCGAGTACTGCGTGATCTGGTTATGCGTGGATATGATGGCTTCTCCAAACGCCCGGTTGATCTGATCATTGTTCCTCTGCCGAATCCTTGCGCGCGATTCCCACTCCACGCTATCCCCGTTTTCCTCGACAAGCTTCTTTGAAAGCCCAGCAAGGAGTTCATCAAGCCCTTCGATACCCTCATTTTCAGCCATTATAGAATGGAATCCCTTGTCCATTTAAAAGGATTGTCGCGTATTATTCACTTTCTGGTGAAATCAAAGGCTTTGCCATTCGGCAATTTTCAGATGAGATGGTGGTCTATTGACGATGTGATGCATCTGGGGAATTATCTGAGAAATTATCGCTACCCAGGCAATCGCGGCCACAGGCCGCATATATACCAATGCATCCTATTCGCTAGCGCCACGACGAAATCGTGGGATGTATTCGGAGGCCGAAAGCCAGCCTGCCAAAGGCAGGAGGGAACCTGGGCAGGAATCGCTCTTGTTGTTGTTCTCAGACTGCTCGAAATTGTTCTCGTACCATTCGAACTGAAAAGATTTAAAAATGACGATGAAATTTTCAATACAGATGCCTCTATAGCTCAGCGGTACTCTGCGAGAATCATATTTTCGTCGAGCGTAAAAGAGCGCGTCCTTGGTAGAAACAGCTGACAGAACTCAGCCACCGGCCAACAGTTGGTGATGTGTTTTCCGATGAGGACGAGGTCCCGAGTTCAAATCTCGGTAGAGGCTTATAACTTTAAGTTGTATGCCAATGGGAAAGAATTAAATAGTTGTTGTGCTTTCCTGTTTCTGTTATGGAAGATGTGTATAACGTTGTAAAGCGGTATGAGGGTTGCAAAGATCGCTTTATTTTGACTGGAAAGATTCGTGTTCTTGGTGGTTTTTTTACTGTTCGGCCTGATAATAGGGATCTTATTGTCAAGTATTTGGATATGCGGGAGGAGGATTTTCGGGACATTTATGGTGCTGGAAAGGATGCTCGTATTCGTAATGCGAAGACTCTTTATAAATTCTTGACGAGTTATTTGGCAAATATTGCCTTTTGGTTCAATGACAAGCCATTTACTGATCTTACGGAGGATGATATTCGTCGTGTGTATCGCGGGCTTGAATCTGGAGAATTGAAGAGCGTGAAGGATAATCACCTGGGGGAACTCTCCTTAAAGGACATCTATGAACGCGCTATGAAGAATGGCTTTTTTAAGATGATTGGAAAGGATGAGCTTGCTCGAAACGTAATCAAGAGAAAGATTGCCAATAAGCAGGAGGTCAGGTTTTTTGAATTGGATACGCTGAAAAAGATGGCTGACCTTGCGAGCACGAACACCCAACGATTGGCTTTTTGGCTTCTTTTTGACACGGGAATTGAAGTGAGCGCTCTTGTGCAGCTGAAAAAGAGTCATTTTGAGCTTAAACAGGATTCTGAGACAAAGACCGAATTCTATACTTTGCGCATACCGAAAGACATCAGCAAGAAGGGTCGGCGTATTCGAAATAATTATATTCATTTCACAGAAACAAACGAACTTCTCAAGAAGCACTTAACAGGGCTCGAGGATACTGATAAGCTGTTCAATATGCAGCCATTCGCACTCTATCGCGCGCTTGAGCGTTTGAATGCAGTGCATCACTTTAAGACCAAGCCTGAAGGAAAGGAAATCACGACAAAAGATTTCAGAAGCAGCTGTGCCACTTATTTTTTGCAAATCGGATGGAACACAGACGAGATCAAAGGACGGCTCGGACACAGCCCGAGCAGCGATGAGATTGATAAATACGTCAATTATTTAGGATTGCACCAGAATAAAAGACGAGAAAAAGACCTTAAGATCGACTTCAACAACTACAAGGAAAAACATGAGGAAGCAGTAGAAAACCTCAGAACAATGCAATCCAAGCTTGAAACAGAACAAGCACAACGGGAACATCTTGAAATACAGATGCAAGCCAAGATGGACGCACTAGAGACAAGATTCCTGAAGACACTCGCCAGCCTGTCAAAAGACGATGCCAAGAAGAAGCTCACGCCGGAACTGGTGAGGAAGTTTGTTGAAATTGAAAAATTATGACTTACTTTAAGAATACTTTAAGTTACTTAAACTTACTATTAGTTGTTATTATTCAAAGAAATTAAGGTCGGGGCTGGTGAGGATGTTTATGGAGGCTGAACAGAAATTGGGGAATGCGTAGATTCGTAACCCCAGTTTTGATATTATTTCTTTTTTTTCATCATTGGTTGTTTTTTTCTGGCTTGTTGTCGTATTTCTTGCAGCATTCTCTTTGTTGCTTGTCGTGCCGCATTTTTTTTCTGCAATTTCTTTTTGGGAATCTTTTCTTTCTTAATCTGTTCGTATTCATCGGCAGTGATCAGGTTGACAGCGAAGTCCCTTTCTGCAAGGTCATATATCCTCTGTTTGGCATGTCTTACTGCATCAAGAAATATTCCTTTGAGCCAATCTGTTCTCGTCGTACGATTGTATTTTGCGATATAATCCATTTCATCCACAATCTCTTGTGAGAGCTGCAGTATGATAAGATGTCCACTTCGCACATCTGACATGTTGATTAAGAAGGCATCTTCGTGCCCAGCACGCACGTTCTTTCCATAAAAAGGCATCTTTTGTTTTCTTTTGCTCTTTTTTATGCTTGTTTGTTTGTTTTTCATTTTGTATCACCTTCGTACTCGCTGACGAAGTCGATGATGTCGTCTTTCGTATCTTCTAGCCAGACGAAGACCCATTTCTTGTAGCGCTGGATGATGATTGGGTCTGCTTCAATTTGCTGCAGTGGGTATCCTGGCTGTCGTATGAAGAATTGTGATTGGAAGTCTTCAATATAAAACCAGAAAAAGAGTTCGAGAAACTCGTCTTTTGGGATGAATTTCGAGGAAAAGCGATCTGGAAGAACAGAAAAAATGCCATTTTTGGCATAGATTGCATTCTGCTCATATAACTCTATCTCAACCTCATTTCCAAAATCGATTAGATTGACCATGATATACTCCTCAGGTAATTGAAGAGCCTCAGAAAGGCACGAATAGGGAGCCATGATTCCCTTCTTCCCGCAAAGCACACCCCTGAACGCTTTTAGCTGTAAAACCTGACGCAAACTTTGTTTTGTTTTCACAGTATCATTTACCATCCTCTCTGGCACACCAGAACTTTTATCAGCAACCATCATGACTCCTCCAGCCCAGCACGCACGTTCTTTCCACAAAAAGGCATTTTTCGCTTTGTATTTTTCATACTGCACCACCTTTTTTCCATACGGGACTACTTGCTGGCTCTAAATTATAGTCCTCAGGGTCATAAGACGTCAGAACCGAGTTATTACAGCTAGGACATTTTATCCGCAGTCTTTTCGTCTTGACATTCAATTCATAACCACAATTTCCG
The DNA here is from genome assembly GCA_043825215.1 of Nanobdellota archaeon. Lineage (GTDB taxonomy): Archaea > Nanobdellota > Nanobdellia > Woesearchaeales > JAHJEM01 > JAHJEM01. The sequence continues at coordinate 2,623 of JBDRSD010000001.1, read as the reverse complement.
CATTTCATACTATATAAGAGTGTCTCTCTCTTTATAAATATTTCCATTAAAAGATAGATATATATCTTAAATGGTGGATAAGTTTATAAATAAAAGGAAGGTGCTTTCCTTTCATGGAAAACTTTAATAATGAACCCCCACTAGAAGAGGAAAGAGGGGTGAATATGAAAAAAGTCATGATAGCAACACTGTACACTCCCGATGCCGTGCTATTGGCAGCGCACAAGATCGGGCCAGAACGCATATTCTTATTGATAAACGATCCCATCATCAAAGAGCAGGAAGCAAGCCTCAAACTACTCAAAGACAGCCTGGGACGAGTCATAGAAATCAAAACCATCAAGATAGCAGTCTATGACATCGTCAAGATCGCAACAAAGATCGTAGAATTGATTGATTCGCAGCCCAATGACGACCACATCTACATCAACATCACATCAGGCAGAAAAACACAAGCCATAGGAGCACTACTCGCAGCATACGCCAGAAATGACAGAATCAAGAAGATAGCATACTATCCAGAAGAAGACAAAAACACCGTCGTGTATTTGCCTAAATTGTCTTACAACCTGAACCCAAGCCAGAGAAAAGTACTCGACCACCTTGCCAATGCAGGAGGCAAGAGCATATCAGAACTCGCTGAGGAAATAGAAATCAGCAGAGCAATGCTGTATAAGACGATACAGGAATTGAAGGACATGGATCTAGTAGACACAGAAGAAGGAATTAAGTTAACAGATGCGGGAAAGATAGCGAGGCTGTAATGAAGATTTCTGAATCAGAGACACTGGAATTGAAGAAGTCCACGTCTGAATTGAAAGAAGCGATAGTCTCAATAGTCGCAATGCTCAACAAGCACCAGCATGGAGAAGTCTTCTTCGGAGTCACCGACAAAGGCAAGCCTACAGGACTCACCATCACAGAACAGACCCTGCGAGAGGTCAGCCGTACGATAAGCGAGAACATCGAACCAAAAGTGTTCCCCACAGTCAGAATTGCAAAGTTTGAAGGTGTTTCTTACATCCATGTGAGTATCGAAGGCGACGCAACACCATACTACTCCTATGGGCGCGCATACATGCGCGTTGGTGACGAGGACAGGAAGCTTTCAGCACGCGAGATCGAAGGGATAATCCTCAGGAAGAATGAGGATAGGATACGTTGGGATAGCAGACAGTGCAGGGACGCTAAGACAGCAGACATCAGCAGGCAGAAACTCAAAGCTTACCTAAAGAAAGCAGATCTCCCCTACGACACGAACGCTCTTTCCAAGCTTGGGCTTCTCTCCGGAGGACGCCCGGTGAACGCAGCCGTGCTCCTGCTCGGCAAGAAGCCAGAGAAGTTCTTTTCAAACGCGAAGCTGCGCTGCGCAGTTTTTGCAACAGAAGACACCGTGACACCAATAGACATGCAAGACTATACAGGCGACACATTTTCTCTGATAGAGCTCGCAGAACAGTACTTCCTACGCAACATCCACATCGGCATGCGACTCGAAGGGCTGTACCGCGTGGATATCCCCGAAGTGGACAAGGAAGCATTCCGCGAAGCAATCATCAACGCATTCTGCCACAGAGATTACTGGCATCACGACCCAATACAAGTCGCCATCTTCAAGGATCGCGTGGAAGTCAGAAGCCCAGGACTCCTCTACGGCGGACTGACAATCGAAAAGATCACAACAGAAATGGTATCTGAACGAAGAAATCGACTAGTCGCAGACCTCTTCCACAAAGTCCACTATGTCGAACAGTGGGGCAGAGGCATCAAACTCATCCTCACCAAAGCACCGGAAACCACATTCAAGGAAGTCGGCACTCATTTCATCGTCACCTTCAAACGAGACCTAGAAAAAGACCGTGTAAAAGACCTAGAAAAAGACTCCGGCCTGACGAGGAACCAGAAACGAATACTCATCGAGATACGAAAAAACAAGCACGCCACACAGCAAGAATTGAGCATCATCATCGGCATAAATGAAAAAAACATCCGGAACAACATTGCCAAACTCAAAGAAAAAGGCCTGGTACGAAGAGTCGGGCCTGACAAGGGCGGACATTGGGAAGCCACCTAATGGAAAAACCAATCAACTACCTCAACGACCGCAGGAATCATGACAGAACTCACAGACAAAACAGAAATCAGCAGAGCAATGCTCTACAAGACAATACAAGAACTCAAAGACATGGACCTGGTAGATACAGAAGAAGGGATTAAATTGACAGATGCGGGGAAGATCGCGAGGTTATAAAAATTGAAATAAATATCAAAAATGCAAGATAATTATCAACCCGAATCAATGGTTAACGAAACCTCTGAAAAAATGATTAATGAATTTCATTTAAAATTTATAAAACTAAAAGAAGATGAAAAAATCAATTTTTTTGATATTATAGGAGTAAGTACGAGAGAATTATCTCACTCATCTTTTCTTGCGTGGTTATTAAATCCAAGAGCAAGCCATAAATTAGGAGTTTTATTTTGGTATATAAAGTATGAAATCCCGCTAAGTTTTTAACCTAGCGGGTGCCTGTTATTTGTTTATGACAACGAATGACAGGCATGGGTGATTGGTGTCTCTTCGGATAAATATTCTTCGATTTCTGTAAAGTCGATACTTCAA